>NZ_CAUVXO010000002.1:19342-39459 GCF_963555865.1 Protofrankia sp. Cr1 | reverse complement strand
GATGCGTCTGATGCGGTGATGATCAGATGGTGCCCGCTGGTGAGTGGATCGGGCGACAATCGCAACATTGCGTCATCGGACAACGGGGCGACCCCGTCCGCGCCGGTGGCCGCGGTCACCAGGTCCCGAAGGGCGTCGACGTCGTGGGAGGTCAGTTGCCGGGTCCAGTACAGCGTCATTGCGCGACATTAGGACGTTCGCCTGGCTGAAGGGCGTGCGATCATGGTACTTTCGCACGCCCGGAGGCTTCAGATTGCCTGTGTGGCTGAAGGGCGTGTGATCATGGTACTTTCGCACGCCCGGAGGCTTCAGATTGCCTGTGTGGCTGAAGGGCGTGCGATCATGGTACTTTCGCACGCCCTTCAGCCCCGAGGCTGCTAGAGCGAGACCCGCTGGGGGATGCGAGCCACTTCCCTTTCGTTGTGGCTGGCCACCGCGTCTTCAGGCAGCGGTGCGATCGGAGGCGCGACGAATTTGTAACCGACGTGCCGCACCGTACCGATCATCGACTCGTGCTCCGGGCCGAGCTTGGCCCGCAGCCGACGCACGTGGACGTCGACCGTCCGGGTACCTCCGTAGTAGTCGTAACCCCACACCTCCTGCAGGAGCTGGGCGCGAGTGAAGACCCGGCCGGGGTGCTGGGCGAGGTACTTCAGCAGCTCGAATTCCTTGAAGGTGAGCTCGAGCGGACGGCCGCGCAGCTTGGCCGAGTAGGTGGTCTCGTCCACCGACAGGTCGCCGGACCGGATGACACCGGCTTCCGCAGTGCCGCCGGCCGCCGCGACCCGACCGATCGCGAGCCGCAACCGCGCTTCGACCTCAGCCGGTCCGGCGCTGTCGAGGACGACGTCATCGACGCCCCAGTCGGCTGACACCGCGGCCAGCCCACCCTCGGTGACGAGCGCGAGCAGGGGAGTGGTGAGCCCGGTTGTGCGCAGGAGGCGGCACAGGCCGCGGGCGACGACGAGTTCCCGGCGCCCGTCCACCACGACGACGTCCACTGGTGGTGCGTCCAGGAGCGCGCTGGCCTCGAGTGGGGCGACGCGAACGGTGTGAGTCAGGAGCCCGAGTGAAGGAAAGGACTCCGCGGATGGTCCGGGGGCGTTGGTGAGCAACAGGACGACGCTCAAGTCGACTCCTCCAGGGTTCGGTTGCGATGTTGGGGCAGCGTCGACCCACGGATACCTTGCGACCGGCCCCCCGCGTTCCACGACCGTCATGGGCGTGAAACGAACACCGGCCTGTGGGGAGGATAGCGGAGTGCCCTACTCCGCTCATACCGTCTTCGGGGTTCTCCCCACCTCGGACGGTGAGATCCTCGCCACGACCCATTGTGGCCGTGTTGGTTCTGCCGCCGATCGTAGTTTTGATCTTGGTGTCGTCGTCGTCCACGGTTTTTCCGGTTTTCGTGACAAACCCCCGGTCAGGGCGGTCAGCGACGGCATCCGGCCCTATGCCGGCGTGCTCACCCCGGATCTGCGGGGTCACGGCCAGTCCTCGGGCGTGTGCACCTTCGGCGATCTGGAGGTTCTGGATGTGGACGCGGCCGTGGGGGAAGCCCGGCGGCTCGGTTACCTGAACGTCATCACCGTCGGTTGGTCGATGGGGGCCGCCGCGGTACTGCGCCACGCGGCCTTCGCCCGCGGCGGGGACTGCGTGCGCGGGTACCCCGTGCGCAACCCGGTTGACGCCGTCGTCAGCGTGAGCGCGCCGAGCCGCTGGTACGTCCGTGACACTGCGGCGATGCGGCGCCTGAGCTGGCTCGCGGAGACCGCCGCCGGCCGCCGCATCGCCCGGCACGCGCTCGGCGTACGGCTGATGTCCGAAATCTGGCCGATGATCCCGGCGTCCCCGCTCGACGTCGCCGGCCGGATCGCGCCGACGCCGGTTCTGTTCGTCCACGGAGACCGGGACACCTACTTCACCCTGGATCATCCTCATTCGCTGGCGGTGGCTTCGGGGGAGCACGGCCAGTTGTGGATCATCCCAGGCTTCGGGCACGCCGAATCGGGGCTTGTGCCAGGGTTGCTGGACCGCCTCGGCCGCCACCTGCCCGATCTGCTCGTCGGCCGTGGTGAGCGCGCGGGCGTCGACCGGCTGCTCCCTGGCCAGCCAGGGCCGGACCGGCTGGTCCCAGACCAGCCAGGCCCAGACCAGCCAGGCCCGGACGTATCGGCGAGTCCGCGATCGGACCGTGATGACACACCCGAGATCCCGGAGTTCCCATGGCTTGCGTGACGATCCGTTACTGGGCTGCGGCCAGGGACGCGGCCGGGGTACCTGAGGAGCAGCAGAACGCCGATACCCTTGCCGACCTACTGGACGCCGTCTCCCTGGGCCGCCCGGGGCGGTTGAACGCCGTGCTGGCGCGCTGCGCGTTCCTCGTGGACGATGCTCCGGTCGGCACCCGGAGCCATGCCGACGTGGCACTTGTGGACGGCGCTGTGGTGGAGGTGCTCCCGCCGTTCGCCGGTGGGTGATGGCCGCCATGATCGACTCTTCGCGATAGACCTGTTCGGCAGGCTTTGTCCCGTTCGTCGCGCTCGCATCGTCGCCGGGGTAGTCGCCGGGGTATGGGAACATGGTGGTGTGCGAGCCCGCGGGGCCGAGACGGCCGTCAGGACGGAGTCGGCAGACGTGCCGGCATCCGTGACTGCGCCGCGGTCACGGCGGGCGGGTGGACCGCCGGTGTTTCTCACCGGTGTCTCGATAGTGGTAGCCGCGGTCGTCCCGGCGCTCGTTGCCGGCGTCGGGCCGTTGCCACTCGTCGCCGTCATCGCCGTCGAGCAGTTCCTCCTCGGCTGGGCATGGGTGCGGACGTTTGCCGGTTCCATCGGGACGTTGGTGATCGTCGGCTTGGCCGCGCTGGCCGCGGACGCCACCGCGCTGCTCACCGACTCCCACGAGCTCGGCGATGGCGCCGGGGTCATCGGTATCGCGGTGGTGGCGGTCATCCTCGGTCAGCTGGCGCGGCGGCGGGCCAGCCCCGGTACGGCGACATCGGATCAGCCCGTGCGGGTGACGGTGGACATGGCCGCGGGGCTCAGCGGGGTGGTCATCGTCACCCTGCTGACCGGCTACGTGGACGCGGCCTCGATCGAAACGCCGACCGGCCGGGCGGTCGGCCCCGCGATGGTGGCTGTCGGCCTCGTCGGCGGGGGTTTGGCTGTCCTGGTCGCGCGGGCCTGCGCGGGGCTCGTCGGCGGCCGGGTGGCCCGCCCGGCCGGCTGGCCGTTGATCTCCCGGCTCATCGGCGTGGTGGCGGCCGGTGCCGGTGGGGCTGTCTTCGGCGCCGCATCCGGCGGGTTGACCGTTTCCGACGGCATGGCGATCGCGACGGTAGCCGCGACGGTAGCCGTCATCATCGACATGGTTGTCGCCCGTGGGGTCGCCGAACTCCGTGCCAGTGGTGATCCGGAGTTCGAATGGCCCCTTGTCGCGGTACTCCCGCTGGCCGTGGCGGCGGTGTTCGTGTATGCCGCCGCGCACACGCTCGCAGGATGACCCGTTCGCGTGGAAGATTATTAACGGTGACCACATCTGGTGACCGCTAGCCCACGCCGGCTGGCGGGCGGGACGCAAGGTCAGGAAGAAGTTGGCGCCCGAATGCGCTGGACGCAGTCGTGACCGGGATGTGGGTGTTATTCGGGGCACTGGCGGCTGTCGGTGTGATCATTATGATCATTCGGGTTCGAGACGGGCGGTTCCGGATGACACACACGTCGGCGTCGGCGTCGGGCAGCTCGGCTGCCGGAATCGCTGCTGCTGATGGCCGCGTTCCGGGCGTAGTGGGCGCATCCACCACTTTTGACACGCCTGATGTGGGTTCTCGTGCCAGTGCTCATCCGCGCGACGGGGAGTCGCTTCTGGATCTTGCAAGCGAGCTTGTGGAGCTGGGTATCACGCCCGGCGCGCGTGCCACGCTGCTGCAGTTCTCCACGGCGTTCTGTGCTCCCTGCCGGACGACCCGGCGGATCCTCGCCGACGTCGCTGCGACCGTTGCGGGCGTGCGCCATCTTGAGGTCGATGCCGAGTCGCATCTGGAGCTGGTCAGGCGGCTGCGGATCCGGCGGACGCCGACCGTCCTGGTCCTTGATGGGCAGGCTTGGGAGGTGGCTCGGGCCAGCGGCGTCCCACCGAGCAGGGCGGCCGTCTTCGCCGTGTTGGAACTCGCTGTAGGTGAGGTGTCCACCTCAGACGGCGAGGTGACGTGATCGACTCTGGAGCCGGCACTTTCGATCACCGCGACAGGTGGTCGGATCGGTAACACATCGGTCATGTTCGCTGCTACGGTCGAGAGGTTATGTTTGCCACCGAGCTCGTCAGCCGCCGCACGATCGATCTGTGTCGTGTCGGTAGCACATCGTGTCGACTTTCCTGATCTGTGCGTTGATGTCGCCCGCTGTCAGCGGGCCCGCCCTTCAGGAGATGAGTTCGTGGTCGACCCGCGAGGTCCTCGATTTGCCGCAGTTGTGACCAGTGTTGTCCTCGCGGTGGTCACGCTGACCGCCAGCGGATGGCTACTTCTCGCGCAGACAGCGGTCTTCCTCACCGGGGCCGTCCTCGGAGTCCGGTGGGCACCGTACGGGTTACTCTATCGCACCTTGATCCGCCCCCGCCTCGGGCCGCCGGCCGAGCTGGAGGATCCACAACCGCCCCGGTTCGCGCAGGCGGTCGGTGCGGCTTTCGGTGCGGTGGGCACGATCGGATTTCTCGCCGGTGTCCCCGGTCTTGGATACACCGCCACCGCGCTTGCATTTGTAGCGGCGTTCCTGAATGCTGCCATCGACTTTTGTCTCGGTTGCCAGATATATCTCGCCATACGTTCCGTGAAGGGAGTGCACGCATGAGTCGTTCCGATGCGCTCGTCGACCCGTCCTGGGCCGATGCGCACCTGACAGACCCCAAGGTTGTCCTGGTCGAGGTCGACGAGGATGTCTCCGCCTATGACAAGGGTCACATCCCGGGTGCGGTCCGCCTCGACTGGAAGTCGGAGCTTCAGGACCCGGTGATCCGCGACTTCGTCAACAAGGAGCAGTTCGAGAAGCTGCTGTCGACCAAGGGCATCTCGAACGACGACACGGTCGTTCTCTACGGCGGTAACAACAACTGGTTCGCAGCGTATGCCTACTGGTATTTCACCCTCTACGGGCATGCCGACGTCAAGCTGCTCGACGGTGGCCGCAAGAAGTGGGAGCTGGACAGTCGCGCGCTGACTGACGAGGTCCCGAACCGCCCGGCCACCCAGTACACCGCTGGCGACGCCCGCACCGACATCCGCGCCTTCCGGGACGAGGTCATAGCCGCGATCGGCGAGAAGAACCTCGTCGACGTGCGCTCGCCCGACGAGTTCGCCGGGCGGCTGCTTGCTCCGGCGCACCTGCCACAGGAGCAGTCGCAGCGGGCCGGGCACGTCCCGACCGCAAAGAACATTCCGTGGGCGAAGACCGCGAACGAGGACGGCACGTTCAAGACGAACGACGAGCTGACCACCCTGTACTCCGACGCGGGGGTGGATCTTACGCAGGAAACCATCGCGTACTGCCGTATCGGCGAGCGTTCGGCACACACCTGGTTCGCGCTGCACGAGCTGCTCGACCTGCCGAATGTGAAGAACTACGACGGCTCGTGGACCGAGTACGGTTCACTGGTCGGCGTCCCGATCGAGAAGGGCGCCTGACACGTGTGCGGTGCGACCAGCGGCGGACCTTCGGTGGAGGGAATTGACGTGGCCAAGGAAACTGTCATCCAGGGCGTCGTCCTGAAGGACGGCTCGCCCGTTTCGTCAGGTTATGCGCGCTTGTTGGACGAAGGTGGGGACTTCACCGCCGAGGTGCCGCTGTCCGCGACCGGTCAGTTCCGTTTCTTTGCCCGGCCGGGCTCGTGGACCGTCCGGGCGCTGGTCCCGGGCGGCTCCGGAGAACGGAAGGTTGTTGCCCGCCAGGGCGAGCCTGTCGACACCGAGGTGGAAGTAGCCGCATAGGTTTTTCCACGACCCCGGCGGCGCGTGCAGGGTTACGATCGCGCCGCCGGGGTTTCCGGCTCTCACCGCAGGTTCCCCTCGCCGCAGGTTCTCAGTAACCACTCGACCGGGGCACGGGAATGCTCTGGCTGGTGCATGCAGCCCGCGTTGGCACGGCAAACGCCATCGGGCCGACGGCGAAGTCACGCAGACCGTTATCGGTCGCGAACAGTGCAGCGGAACTCCGGTCCGGAAATGGTGCGACGACTCGCCGGACCGTCCGCCGCGCGGTGGTGTCGAACTGGACGACTGCGTACAGGACATCGGGTTCGTGCATCATGCCATTACAAAACCCCATCAGGCTGACGCCGTGAAGGAGTCTCCTCGTGTCCTGGCCGTGGTCTGCCTTTGCAGGAGCTGTTGCTCGGCAGGTGGGGCCGTCGCCTGGCAGGGTTCTGAAGGCTGGTATCAGCAGGTCAGGTCAGTACACGAGCCCCTGGGCTCCCTCGGCCAGCACCTCCGACACGAAGACGGCGGCGCCCGCGATGCGTACACTTGGGAGTACATCATTGGGGCCGATGCCTCGCCGTGCCGCACACTGAGTACAGACAGTTACCAGTCCACCGGTCAGAACCGCATCCAGCAGGTCGTCCAGAGGTGCGGACTCGGGCAGCACGAATGCGGCGGCGCGTCCCGGCAGCGCGAACCAGGCGGACTCGCCGGTAAGCCACAAGGAGACGGCCGCACCGCTGGCGACTGCGACGGCGGCGACGGTGAACGCCTGCGAGCATCGCTCCGGCGCGTCCGAACCGGCAGTTGCCTTGATGACCAGGGAACGCATAGGGCCCAGTCTGCACGGTCCGGCGAACCCTGGAGGCCTGCGCGCCATCAACATGATCATTGTGATGATCGATGAGTGGGCCGGTTGGCTGTCCCCACAGACGATGCACAGCTCGCGCCAAGGGTTCTGACGGGAAGGATCCTCATCGTGGTGCCATGACCGATTTCACCGCAACGCCGTTGAACAGGCGCAAGCTCTTCGCACTCGGTGGTGTCACGCTCGGCGGAGCCGCGCTAGCCGGTTGCCAGCTCACCAGCCTCCCCGGTGGATCGTCGGGTACAGGCACGGCTACGGCGACTCCCTCGGCCACGACTTCGGCGGCCAGTACCTGTGTGCTGACCTCGGAGGTGACCGAGGGTCCGTACTGGCTGGACAACAGCCTCGTACGCAAGGACATCACCGAGGGTAAGTCCGGTGCCGCACTCACGCTGCGGCTCACCGTCGTCGACTACAAGAATTCGTGTGTTCCGCTGGCGAACGCGGCGGTGGAGATCTGGCACTGTGACGCCTGGGGCTACTACTCGGGCTACACCACTGCCACTCCCGGTGGCAGCGCGCCCGCCGAGGATGGTGTCGGTAACGAGAAAACCTACCTGCGTGGAATTCAGCTCACCAACAGTCGCGGCATCGTCGAGTTCAAAACAATCTTTCCCGGCTGGTACAGCCCGCGCGCCGTGCACATCCACTGCAAGGTCTACACCGGTGGCGCGGTGGACAGCGCCACCAACACCTATGAGGGCGGTACGGCTCACCACACCGGTCAGTTCTTCTTCTCGGACAGCCTGGTGACGCAGGTGGAGGCGATCAAGCCATACAGTTCGCACACCGGCACGATCACCACGCTCGCCAATGACATGGTCTACACGGGCAAGGGCGTGCAGGACGGCCTGCTGACAGTGGTCGGGTCGGCCTCCGCAGGCTTCATCGGCACGATCGCTGTTGGTGTTGATCCCAGTTTCACTGCGGCCTCAGGCGGTGGCGGTGCCGGCGGCACCCCGCCGGGTGGTGCGCCGACCGGCACTCCGCCGAGCGGTGCTCCCGGTACCCCGCCGACCGGCACCCCGCCAAGTGGTGCACCGAGCGCATCGCCCACCAGTGCGTAACGGGATGCGCTAAGACCGCCCATGCAGCCGCACTCTGCGGCTGCACTCTGTGGCTGCATGGGTGCGGCTGCAGGGGTGCCGCACCGCTGCGTCACAGGGCTGGTATCACGGCGCCGGACCGGTGCATGACGGATAGGCTGGGCGCGTGCTGGAAATATTCTTCACCGCACTGTTGATCACGGTGGCGGTACTCATCGGGTGGTTCTCCGTGTACGTCGTCTACAAGCTGTACGCAGGCCAGCGTTGAGCGTTTCCGGCACGCGCCCGCGTGCGGCGGTGCCGACGTGACCACACCGCCGGGGCCGGTCGTCGACCTCCATCCCAGTCTGCTGCCACTGGCGTTCCTCCTGGGTACCTGGCGCGGTGAGGGCGTCGGTGGCTACGAGGGGATGGATGGCTTCCGCTACGGCCAGGAGGTCGTTTTCGCCGGCACCGGCCGGCCGGCTCTGTCGTACGAGTCCCGGACCTGGTGGGTCGGTGAGCCTCGGGACGGCCGCGACGAGGGAAGCCCGTTGGCCGCCGAGGTCGGGTTCTGGCGCGTTGCGCCACCGGATGGCGACGGGCCTCCCGCGGTCGAGGTCATGCTCGCCCATCCGTTCGGCATCAGCGAGATCTACGTCGGTGATGTGGTCGGTACGCGCGTGGATCTGCGGTCCAACGTCGTGATCCGGACTGCCACGGCACGCAGGGTGAACCGTTCAGAGCGGCTGTACGGCATCGTCGAAGACGGTGATCTTGCCTATGCCATTGACATGGAGGCCGAGGGCAAGCCGTTGCAGTCTCACCTGTCCGCGCGTCTTGCACGGGTGCGCTCGTAAGAGCGCCCGGCACTCAAGGGCCTGCAGAGGCTCCGCGTCGCTGCATCCGGGGGCTCGCTTCGGCGGTCTCGGCGGCGGTGACTCGGGCTCGCCAGGCCTTCTCCCGCTCGATGGCGCCGGCGAACCCGAGCGTGACGGCCGGGTCGAAGTTTTCGTCCGAGTAGGTACGGGTGCAACCGAGCACACGGTCGATCTCGTCGGCGGTGATCGCCGTCAGCGGAAGCTGGCCGGTGAGGTAGACGTCCCCGACCTGGTCTATCGAGAAGTGCACGCCGTAGGTCCTGGCGTTGCGTCCAAGCAGGAACGCGTAGGTGCCCGCCGGATTCTCGGCGGGTCTGCGCATGAAGAACGCCTCGATGAGCAGGGTGTGGTCGCCTATGATCAGCCAGGTCATCGTCCGGAGCCTGTGGTCACCTTCCAGGGTGACCAGGAATGATCCTTCGTCCACCCGCTCGTAGACCAGGCCGATGTCGTCCAGGGCATCGTCGATCACACGGTCGATGCGCGCCCGCTCGATGTCGTCCACAGGCAGTGACACAGTTCACCTCCGAAGTGATCATATGGGATGGGCGCGGAACAACAGGCCGTCAGGCGGTCGCTGGAACGGTCGCCAGCGCCGCTGCGTCACGGTAGCCGGCCAGGACCCCGCGTGCTGTCGCAGACCAACCGAACTCCGTGGCGCGCCGCACCGCGCCGGCGGCGAGCCGCTGCCGCCAGCGGGGCTGACCGATCAACCGGGCCAGCGCATCGGCGTAGGCGGCCGGATCACGTCCTTCCACCAGGATTCCCGAAATGCCGTGGCGGACAGCCGTGCGCAATCCGCCGACGGCGGCCGCGACGACCGGCGTTCCACAGGCCTGGGCCTCAAGCGCGACCAACCCGAAGCTCTCGCTGTGACTGGGGACGACGACCGCGCTCGCGGCCCGGTACCAGTCGGCGAGCTCCAGCTGGGGGACTGGTGGCTGAAATCGGACAACGTCGGAGATGCCCAGCTCGGCGGCGAGCTTGACCAGCGCGTCCGGCCGGTCGAGGCCTGAGCCGCTCGGTCCGCCGACGATGGCGACCAGCATGCGGTCCCGCAACGCCGGTTCATGGGCCAGCAGGTGGGCGGCGGCGTGTAGAAGCATGTCAGGCGCCTTCAGCGGCTGGATTCGCCCGACGAAGAGCAGCAGCACCACGTCCGGCGGCAGGCCGAGGCGGGTCCGCGCCGCCGACGCCTCCCCAGGGCAGAACACTTCCAGATCGACTCCGGGCGCCACCACGTCGACAAGGTTCGGATCCGCTGCGTAGAGATCGATGAGATGTTGCCGCTCGTCAGCGGTGGATGCGATCATCCGGCTCGCACCGGCGACGACCTCCTGCTCGCCGGCGATTCGGTTCGGCGGTTCTGGCTGGTCACCGTCAGCAAGCGCATGGTTCTTGACCTTTGCCAGGGTGTGGGCCGTGTGCACCAGCGGGACCGCCCATCGCCGGGAGAGGGCGAGCCCCACCTGGCCGGACAGCCAGTAGTGCGAATGGATGACATCGAACCAGCCGGGCTCCTGCGCGGCCTCAGCCCGCAGTACATCCACGATGAACGAGCACAACCAGGCCGGCAGGTCCTCTCGTCCGACGTCCCCGAACGGGCCCGCATCGACGTGGCGCACTGTGACCCCGGGGGCCAGGGTGACCGTCGGCTCCACCGTGCTGCTGGTGGCTCTGGTGAAGATCTCAACCTCGGTGCCGAGCGTGGCGAGCTGCCGGGACAGCTCGACCACGTACACATTCATCCCGCCCGCGTCGCCGGTCCCCGGTTGTTCCAGCGGCGATGTGTGCATCGACAGCATGGCGACCCGACGAGGGTGGCCGAACCGGACCCGACGCACCGACCACCTCCACAATGAGCCGGACGCATCGATCGCCAGCTTCCCGAGTGTTCGAACAACGGATCGGCCGCCTGCATGCCCGGACACGGTCGATGACATGCACATCGCCCTGCGGGCACCTCCGCCCGAGGTCTGCGGTACGAGGTACGGTCCGGCTGTCTCCTAAGCGGTGGGTCCCTCGTCCCGACGGGAGCCCGGTACATACTGCCAGCAGTAGAGCCGATGGGCTGATTTCGGCCGACGCATAATTATGATCTTATTTTTGGTGATGTCCGCTGTGCCGACCGGCCTGCACCGACCGCCGGTGGCTGTTCGGGGGGCGGCGGTCGGGGTGGCCGGGGCCCTGCGATCGTGAAGCTGTGTCCGGTACCTCTCCCGTCCACCGTCGTGAGCCTCGACTGGCCCCTGGCCGTGCCAGAGCACTGGGGCTCGCGACCCGCGGGACGACCAATCCGAATCGCCTGCGCAGGGTGGATCGCTGGATCATCGGGACGCAGGCGGCCCGCCTACGCGGTGTGCCCGCCCCGTTGGTCGTCGATCTCGGTTTTGGTTCATCCCCGATTACCACGGTTGAGTTGTACGAACGATTGGCGCGGGTCGTGCCCGACGTCCGGGTCGTCGGGTTGGAGATCGACCGGGACCGGGTGGAGGCGGCGGCCCCGGCCGCCCACCCGCCACGGCTGGCCTTCACCCATGGCGGATTCGAGCTCGCGGGGCTGCGCCCCGTGCTGGTTCGCGCGCTGAACGTGCTCCGCCAGTATGAGGCCGCGGCGGTCGGCCCGGCCTGGGCGTCGATGCTCGAACGGATCGCCCCCGGCGGTCTGCTGGTCGAAGGGACCTGCGACGAGATCGGCAGGCGCGCATGCTGGTTCGCCATCGACGGTTCACGCGCTGCCTCCACCGAAGCGGGCACGGTGGTGCGTCCGGGGACACCGGGACCCCTGTGGGAGTTCTCACCGCAATCATGGCCGGGTGGCACCACGCTCACCTTGGCGGCGCATCTGCCGAGCCTGAGCCGTCCATCCGAGATCGCGCAACGGCTGCCGAAGTCGCTGATCGCCCGCAACGTTCCAGGCGAGGACGTACATGCGTTGCTGACCTCGTTCGACGACGCCTGGATGCGGATGGCGCCGCGCGCGGTGTTCGGGCCGAGGCAACGATGGGTCGCGGCGGTCGAAGCCATGCGGGCGGACGGTTGGCCGGTGCGCGGCAACGTGCGGCGATGGCGACTGGGCGAGGTCACCGTGGCATGGCCGCCCACCCGTGCGGGCGCTGCCACCGCCACGGTCAGCGGCTGAGCATCAGCGATGCGCGCCCAGCGCCGTCTGGAAGGCCGCGTGGGTGGCCTCGTCGAACAGCACGAAGCGGGCTTCCCGCACGCTGGTCGGCGTGGCCAGGACGGTGCCCACGGCAATGCGGGCGGCGTCCTCACGTGGCCAGCCGTATGCACCCGCGCTGACCGCGGGGAATGCCACGGATTCGGCGCCAAGCTCGGCTGCGACACGCAGGGCCTGCTGGTAGCAGGACCGCAGCAGCTGCGAACGGTCCTGCGTGGCCGACCAGACCGGGCCGACCACGTGGATGACATGCCGGGCGGTCAGCCGTCCCGCTGTCGTGGCAACCGCCTGGCCGGTCGGCAGACCACCGCCGAGGGCGCCTGCACGCAGCGCCCGGCATGCGGCGAGGATCTCGGGTCCGCCGCGACGGTGGATCGCGCCGTCCACTCCGCCGCCACCGAGCAGTGACGAGTTCGCCGCGTTGACGACGGCATCGACGTCCTGCTCGGTGATGTCCCCCCGTACCAGCGTCACTTCAACCATGACCGCCATCTTCGACGACCGCCATCTTCGACGACCGCCATCTTCGACGACCGCCGTCCGCGGCGACACAGGGCCCAACTCCCGTGTTGGGGTAGGTGGCACGTAGCGCTATCACGACCTTTTCTACCGACGGCCAAGGCCGACGGACGTCGGGCGTAGGTCCCAAAGGTCGCCATCACGACCGAACTGACCTACCGCTGACTGGTGTCAGCCGCCGCCGCGTGGGCGGCATCAGGAACTCGGGCGTCGGGTCGGGGCAATCTTGTCGAGGACTGCGAGGTCGTCGGCCCGTGGCTGCCACTCTCCGGCCGCGGCGTTCGCTCGGACCTGTTCCGCCGTGGTGGCGCCGGCGATCACCGAGGCGACCGCCGGCTGCGCGGCCAGCCCACCCATCGCCACGTCCAGCAGCGAGCGGCCGCGTTCGCGGGCGAAGGTCTCCAGTGCCTCGACCCGGTCGAACACCGCGTCCGTCAGCTCGTCCTGGCGACCCGCGAGCCGTGCTCCAGGCTGCGGCTGTTCGTCCCGCATGTATTTCCCGGTAAGAATGCCGTTCGCGAGCGGGTAGTACGGCAGCACGCCGATGCCGTACTTCTGCGCGGCCGGGACGAGTTCAGCCTCCACACCGCGTTCCAGCAGGTTGTAGTGGTTCTGAGCCGAGATGAAGCGGGTGGTACCGGAAGCGCGTGCGGTCCACTCGGCGTCCGCGATCTGCCAGGCCACCAGGTTCGATGAGCCCACGTAGCGGACCTTGCCTTCGCGGACGACCTCGTCGAGTGCGGTCAGGGTCTCCTCGACCGGGGTGAACGCGTCGGGTCCGTGGAGCTGGAAAAGATCGATGTAGTCGGTCTGAAGTCGGCGAAGCGACCCTTCCACGGCTTTGCGGATGTATCGACGGGAAGCGCGTGCGTTGAAGTCGGGGCCGTATGAGCCACCCATGTCGTGGCCGAACTTGGTAGCGAGGACCACGTCGTCGCGTCGAGTTCGCAGGATATGGCCGAGCAGGGTTTCCGATCCGCCCTTGTTGCCGTAGGTGTCAGCGGTGTCGAAGAGCGTTATGCCGTTGTCGAGTGCTGCGGTGACGACAGCCCGGGTGCCCTCGAGGTCAACCCTTGAACCGAAGTTGTTGCAGCCGAGACCGACGACGGAAACCAGCAGGCCGGAGGATCCGAGCGGGCGAAATCTCATATCTCAATACAACACGAGACACCACGGGTCCCGCACGTTCGGGTCCGGGACCCGTGGTCGCCGAAACATACCGGTGATGTATGGTTGTGTTTCTCGAGTGCTGGTGGAGTCCGCTTGGGAAGCGTCCCTGGTCGCGGGGGCGCCGACCGGACTCGCCGAGGTCAGTCAGACGAAGCGGCGTCGCTGACGGCGGTGCCTACAGTTTCGGCTGCTCTGCGAGTTGACGTGCGAGCGGCCATGGTCTGGCTGACCGCAGCCCTGGTCCGGGAAACAGCCTCCTCGGTGACCGGGCTCCGGCGAATGCTGGAAACCCGCTTCTCGCCCCGATCGGCAAAGCTGTTGTAGAGCGACGTTGCGCGTCCTTGCAGGTCGGAAAGTTGCGAACCCACCGTGGCCGGCAGCGCCCGGACCACTGTCTGCACGTTGATCGGTAGTTTCTGAGCCTGGGTGGAAATGTCGTTGACTCGGCCGGGCAGCTTCTTGACCTCGTCCACGTAGGTCGTGGGAAGGGTGAGGATCTTCTCAACGGCGGCGTCGGCAGCCCCCACGGAGGCGTACAGGGGCTTGCGGACCTCGGATAGCGGCATCTTGACGGTGCCCTCAAAATTGGCGGCGTCGTCCGATGCCTGGGCGTCTGTTCGGATGGTGGCCATTGCTACCTCCTGCTTCGCGGTTATGGCATGGCCTTCGGTTGTCGGCGTGTTGCCGATCAATTGATCTTTAGGCGTCCTCTGCCGGGTCAGGGGTGGCTCGTTCAACGGTCGCCATAGTGGTCGGCGCGGAGCCATCGGCTGCGGTCGGGCCGGCCTTCGTCGGGGCCTTGCCATTGGCATCCCTGTCGGCTTCCCCACCGGCGCCGGTTGAGCGTGGTCGCCGAGCCGCCGGCATTCGTGGTTCGGTATCGCCGACCGGTCGGGTTCTGACCGTCTTCCGCGCGGTTGTGGTTCTCTTTGGCTGGCTGCCCTTGGTGGAGCTGGTCGTGGCCTCCGCGACGCCCTGTGGGGTGTCGCCGTTCGGGGGGGTGGCCGATTGGTCGGAATCGGCGTCCAGCCCCGATTCGGGGTCTGCGTCTGCGCCCGCGTTGTCCTGCTCGGTGTTCGAGCCGTCAACCGCGGGTGATTCGGGATTCAGGTCGTAGGTCGAGTTCTCCTTACGGAACGCGTCATAGATCTCAATGATAACCTGCTTCTGCCGTTCGGTGAGACTCGCGTCCGCAAGGATCGAGACGACGACGTCATTGTCGGATGACCGCTCGTCTAGAATCCCGGCCTGAACGTAAAGTACCTCCGCGGAGATTCGGAGTGCCTTGGCGATCTGCTGCAGTATCTCCGCGGACGGCTTTCGCAGACCACGCTCTATCTGGCTCAGATAGGGATTGCTGACCCCGGCCTGCCGAGCGAGCTGACGAAGGGAAATCTGTGCGGTTTTGCGCTGGTCCTGATGAAGTCCCCGAGATCACGCACATTCAGGGGTGGCACGTTGGGTGTCAACCTCCTCCCATCTAGAGCGTATTGGCCGGCGGTGACGCGAAAATTCGTGACTACGTCGCCTTTGGCTGAGTGGAACCCCGGAAGAAGCAGATCTGTAATGGTGGGATCCGCAAGACCGAGCAACCAACGCTGTGAAGCGTACGTCCGACTGCTAGCTGTGGCAAGCGCCCAGCCGACCTGGGTACGCCGCGCCTGAGGATCAGCGGGCTCGGCACCGCACTGATCTGATCATGATGGACGGGTCTGTCGGCCGCTCTAACGTGTTGCGTGCGCAAGCCATTCACGCTGTGTCGCAAGTGCAGACTCGGCTTTCGCTGCCTCGTCCGTGCGTCCGCCGGCCCGGGCCCGCTCCAGCTTTGCCTCCAGCTTGGCGACGGACTCCCGCAATGTCGCCACAAATGCGGACTCCGTCGTCTCCGGACGGCGCCACCGCGCGTCCGCCGCGTGACGGATGCGGTCACCGGCGGCGGACAGCCGGCGTTCAAGGTCGGCGCCGGCCTCCCGCGGCACCTTCCCGATGGTGTCCCAGCGTTGTTCGATGTCCCGAAACCTGCGTAGCGCCTGGTCTGACTGGCCAGCGTCGATCGCGGCGGCCTCGGCGAGCAGCTGCTCCTTGCCGGCCTGATTCGCGCGCAGCTCGGCGTCACGTTCGGCGTTGGCCGTGTTGCGGCGGGCGAAAAACGCGTCCTGCGCGGACCGGAAGCGCAGCCACAGGGTGTCCTCGACGTCCTTGGGCGCGCGTCCTGCCGCCTTCCACTCGTCCAGCAGCGTCCGGTACCGAGCGCCGCTGGACGACCACTCCATGGAGTCGGCAAGGGTTTCGGCCTCGGCGACGATCGCCTCCTTGCGCTCCTTGGCCTGCGCACGCTGCTGGTCAAGTGCGGCGAAGTGAGCGGTCCGGCGTCGGTTGAACTCATCGCGGGCAGCGGTCACTCGTTTCCACAGGTCGGTGTCCGTGCGGCGATCCACCCCGGTGATCGCCCGGAACTCGGTGGCGATAGCGCGGAACCGTTCGCCCGACGCCTTCCAATCGGAGCTGCGGGCGAGGCGTTCGCCTTCGGCGACGATCGCCTCCTTGGCTTCAATCGCCGCGGCGGCCCGCTGGGCCCGCTCGGCTGCGCGTTTGGCCTTCTGCTCGTCGACTGCGCGCAGGATCGCCTCGAGGCGCCGGGCCAGGATTTCAAGATCACCCACGACGGCGGCAGTGTCAAGGGAGCTCAGCAGCCGGCGCGCGCTCGCGGCGAGGTCCGCCGGCTCAGCGCTGGGGACGGTGAGGCGCCGTTCGAGCAGCACGACTTCGGCCGCCAGGTCGTCATAGCGCCGGCCGAAGTGTGCGAGGCCCTCTGCCGGGCTGCCGGCCCGCCAGGATCCGACCGGGCGTTCGCCCGCGGCCGTCCGCACGTACACGGTGCCGTCGTCGCCGACGCGCCCCCAGTCGGAACTGTTGCGCTCGCTCATTGTGGTCCCGAAGATCGACATCAGGTCGATTGACATTCTTGCAGGGATCGCGCCGAAGGGGCACACCTGATTGTCCGACCAGAAGCCAAAGCACTGCTATCGGACTCAATGTGTTCAATCTGTGACGTTCCGTGGAAGTTTGGATGTTGTTCGCAGACCTGAACGGTGATCGGATGTCGGCTCTGTGTGGTCGCCGTGTCGACACGGCTTGGTCGTATACAAATGCCCCGTCACCGGTCAAGATTCCTAACCGTGTACCGAACAGGTCCGTCCCACCTGGGCACGCATGGTCGGTCGGCAGCCCGGTCGTGCCCGGTCGCTGCGCCATGAGCTCGGTGTTCCAACGTCGAGGGTGGCGGGTGGCGGCACTGTTGCTGCCGGCCCTCGTCGGTCTCGGCGTGTTCACGATCGCTCCGGCGCTGGTCTCGGCGTTCGTCGCGGGCACCGACAAGACTCTCACCAGTCCGAGCTTCCACTGGGTCGGCACTGCCAATTTCCGTGATGCTCTGCACGATCCGAACCTTGCACAGGCTGTCCGTAATACCGTGGTCTACTGTCTGATCACCGTTATTCCGGCCGTGGCGGTCGGCCTCGGCCTGGCGCTTGCGGCCGAGCGGGTGACCCGGGGACGTGCGCTTGTCCGCCTGGCACTGTTTCTTCCGGTGAGTGCCAATCTCGTTGCCGTGGCGGTTGTTTTCTCCTATATTTTCTCAGCCAGTCCGCACGCGCTGGCGAACACCGTGGTCGGCTGGTTCGGTATCCGCCCGGTCGACTGGCTCGGGGATACATCCACCGCATTGCCGGTGGTGGCGTTCGTCGGCGCCTGGCGGTTGGCGAGTTTCGTCTTCGTCGTATATCTTGCAGGGCTCACCACAATCCCGAGATCGGTGCACGAGGCCGCTGATGTCGACGGCGTCCGCGGCTGGGCGAGGCTGCGTCGAATCACGCTGCCGCTGCTGGCTCCCACCACGGTATTCGTTGCAGTTTTTGCGACGATTCTCACCCTGCAGACGTTCGAGACGGTCGCGGTCCTCACACAGGGTGGTCCGCTGGGCTCGAGTACGACGATCGTGTACTACATTTACGAGGCAGGATTTACCGGATCGTTTCGGATCGGCTATGCCTCGATGCTGGCGTTGTTGTTGCTGGTCGCCGTCGTCCTGCTCGGCGTCGCCGGTGCCGTCGTCGGGCGATGGGCCCGTGCCCGAGCCGCTCGTGAGGTGGCGGTGTGAACATCGAGAGCATGTCAGTGGCGATTCGCCGCCAGCCGGTCGGCTCCCCTGTATCGATCATCTCAACCGGCCTGCGCTGGGCGTTCCTCGCCGCTGGGATCGGCGGCGCCTTCCTGCCATTCTGGTGGATGCTGCGTACCGCGGTTGGTCCACCGCAGAGCGTGCTCGGGTTGTCGTCGAACCTGATCCCGTCGGGCATTGACTTCGCGGCCTTCCCGCGTGCGTTCGACGCGGCAGACCTCGGCCGCGCGCTGGTGACCGGAGCCGGGGTGAGCATCGCGATCACGCTTCTGCAGCTCGCCACCGCGATACCAGCGGCCTATGCATTCGGTTGCCTCCGGTTTCGTGGCCGCGGCGTGCTGTTCGCGGTGGTGCTCGCGACTCTGCTGGTACCGCCACAGGTCACCGCCATACCGAACTATGTGACGATTTCCGCGCTTGGCCTGGCCGATACCAGGGCCGGGTTGGTGCTGCCCTTCATGACGAACGCCGCGGGAATATTCCTGCTCCGTCAGTATATGAGCACGATTCCGGTAGCGCTTCTCGAAGCGGCCAGAATGGACGGCCTCGGCACCTGGCGGACGCTGCGTGCGATCGTCCTACCGCTGTCGACACCGGCGGTCGCCACGGTCGCGACCTTCAGCTTCCTGCTCTCCTTCAACGAGTATCTTTGGCCGTTGCTGGTGGCACGCTCACCGGATATCGCGACCCCGCCGTTGGCTCTGGCGAACCTGGTTTCGGCCAGCGGCGGTTTCCCGGACTTCGCCCAGCTTTCGGCTGCGGCGTTGATTGTAAGCATTCCGACACTTGTCGTGTTCATCCTTGCTCAGCGGCGATTGGCCGCCGGAATCACCGGCACCGGCACCGGTGTCGGTGCCGAGGGATGAGGACGTGCCCGAGAGGAAGACACTTGATCCGGACCCGTCTGTCCAGACCGCTTGAGGCCGCCGGCCGCGCGAGGAAAATCATGGTCGCGCGGCCTTTGGCCGGATGGGCTTTGGGGGCCGCCGGCCGCGCGAGGAAAATCATGGCTGGGCTGCTCGCCCTTGCCACTGTCGTGTTCGTGGCTACCGCGTGCGGGGCCGTCGGTTCGAGCGGCCCGTCGGTCAACCCCAGCCTCCGCCCGACCGCGCGACCCGCGACCGCTGCCGTGGACGACGTCAATGGAGCCAGAGCGTCCACCCAGTGCGCTACCAAGGTCAAGACGCTGCGGATGACCGTCAGCGGCCCGCTCAACGACACGGCCAAGTCCGGCAAGGCATATATGGAGAAAGCCCATCCGGGCCTGACCGTTGAGATCACGTCGACTGCGACCACCTACACCCAGATTGTCCAGCAGATCAGCGCCGACACCTCGGCCGGGCGCAAGACCGACCTTGCGGTGGCCGGGTTTGACCTGCTGCCCACCTACGTCGAGCAGCTCGACGCGCAGGAGCTGGCGCCGCGTTTGTTGCGCGCCTCCTACGACCAGCGGTTCACGACTCTGGGCAAGGTCGGCACCCAGCTGTACGCCGTTCCCCAGCAGGTGTCCGTCCCCGTTCTGCTCTACAACACCGAAATGCTCGCCAAGGCCGGCGTGGATCCGAAATCCCTGGCCGACACCGGCGGTGTGATCGCCGCAGCCGACAAGATCAAGGCTGCGCTGCCGGGCGTCCAGCCGATCGACCTGCCCACCGGGGATCAGTTCGGCCAGTGGTTCCTCAACACGATTGCCGGCTCGAAGGGCGCGAACATCCAGAACGCGGAAGGCCGGCCGAACTTCACCACCGACGCCGCTCGTGCCGCCGCCGGCTTCCTGGCCAAGGTCGGCAGCTACGGGCCGCAGTCGAAGACACCGACCGATGCCTTGGTCCGGTTCGGTTTCGGTAAGCAGACCGCCATGGCCGGGGCGAGCATCAACTCGGTTGTGCCGGGGCTACGGGAACTTGACCAGCAGGGCAAGGGCCCTTTTCCGCTCGGAGTGGCGCCGATCCCGGTCCTGCCGGGCGGCACACAGCACCCGGTGGCCGGTGGCAATGGTCTCGTGGTGCTCGCAACCGATCGTTGCCAGAATGAGATGGCCACCGAACTGATGGTGTCGCTGCTCGCTCCGGACGTGGTCGCAGCCGGTGTGGAGGCGCTGAGCTACCTACCTGTCGACATTGAAGCCGCCAACCGCCTGGTACCGCTCTACCAGCAGTTTCCGCAGCTCGTACCCTTCAACGCAATGGTGGACTCACTCGTTCGGGCGCCCTACTGGACCGGGACGCGTGGTGGTGAAGTACCCGCGCTTGCGTCGGATGAGGTCCAGAAGATCATGATGGGTGCGGATCCGGCAGCGACCCTGACCGAGTTGCAGAGCCA
>NZ_CAUVXO010000002.1:15508-18945 GCF_963555865.1 Protofrankia sp. Cr1 | reverse complement strand
CGTCCGTGCGCTCGACGCAGTGAGCCTGTCAGTGGAGCCGGGGGAGATCGTGGCCCTACTCGGGCCATCTGGATCCGGGAAGTCGACGCTGCTGCGGATCTGCGCCGGTCTTGAGGCGCCGACCGCCGGTGACCTGCGGTTTGGCGGCATCAGCCAGCGTGGTGTCGCACCGCACCAGCGCGACGCCTCGATGGTGTTTCAGCATTTTGCGCTCTACCCGCACCTGACCGCGCTTGACAACCTCGTGCTGGCGCTGAGGTACGGGCGCGGGATGTCGAAGTCGGCGGCCCGGGCGCGGGCCCGCGAAACGTTGGAGATGCTTACCATCGGCGATCTGGCGGGCCGTCGGCCGGCACGGTTGTCAGGCGGCCAGCGGCAGCGGGTTGCCATCGGGCGGGCGTTGGCCACCCGGGCGAAGGTCGTCCTGCTCGACGAACCCATGTCGGGGCTTGACGCGCAACTGCGGGTTGAGCTTCGGGTGGAGATCGTGGCCCTGCTGCGTGGCCTGGGGTCGACCGCGCTGTTCGTCACCCATGACCAGGCCGAAGCCATGGCGGTTGGTGATCGGGTCGCCGTACTCAATCGTGGACGCCTCGAGCAGATCGGCACTCCGGACGAGATCTATGACCGGCCGGCCACGCGGTTCGTTGCCACCTTCGTCGGTGGCCCGCCGATGAATGTCTGCGATGGCACCTGGGTGGACGCAACGCTGCGCGGCAGGGGTTTTGTCGTTCCCGCGCCGGCCGGTGCGGTGGCGGTGGGTGTCAGGCCGGAGCATCTGCACCTGGCCGGGCCGGGCGAGGCTGGGGATCGCGCCGGTAGCGCCACGGGTCGGGAAGACGCCTTCCGGATCGGCGGCGAGGTGGTCGTGGTCGAACGCCTCGGCGCGGATCGTTCGGTGTACGTCCGGACCGAGGCCGGCATGCTCGCCGTCCGGCTCGGCGCCGATCACCTGACTCCCGGTGGCAAACAGGTGACGCTTGGCGCATCGTTCGAGTCGTTGATTTTCTTCGACCAGGATGGGTGCCTCCTGTCGTCCTGACCGCGGTAGTCGGCGCGTTCATATCGTGATTGTGCAGTATATCCGGTTCTGGGTGCTTGTGTGCAGTTCGGCGACCGCCTGCATTGAGCGATCAGTGAGGCACAATGCGTGTGATCTCGTTGTAGTCCACGCTCCGCCACCGTCCAAGAGTGACGGTACGATCTTTTTGATCGCTTGCTTGATAGCAAGCTGTTGGGCGGATGGCGGTGGTATCAGAGGCTTGATGGGGTGTAGATGCGGTCAATGTTGCGAACACCGTGCATTCGGCGTGGTTGTGCGCGTCATGTTGCCTTCAAGTGACCCGTGTGCACGCATCGCGCCGAAGTAGTCACTGTACGAAAGAGGCCGTGCCACCTACTGTTGTTCACTGCTCACCAATTGCGACTCGAAGGAGACGGATGATGTTGACCGACGGTGCCGGTGCCTGCACCCACCCGCTCGCGTTCGTCCGAGCGCAGCGTGGCTGGTCCTACCAGAGGCTGGCCCGGGTGGTGGCGCGTCGAGCGCGCGACCTGGGGGTGGCCAACATGGCGGCGGAGCGCCAGAAGGTCTGGCGTTGGGAACACCGCGGCGTGGTGCCCGATCGGGTGTCACAGCTCGCTCTCGCCGCCGAACTCGGCGTCCCGTCGGAGAAGGTCGAGGCCCATCCATGGCCCGCCTGGCTGCCGACCGGTGATGTTGTACGTACCGACTACCCCTGGAGCGGCGCGGGCAGCCTGACGTCCATGATTGATGTTGTCGAGGACGCCCTGACTGACCGTCGTGGATTTCTGACCATCACCGGAGCCGGCGTGGCTGCCCTGGCCGGCGAGTGGTTGAACCTCGAGCCTTCCCGGCTCGCTGCGGCGCTGGGCGGCGGGCCGGTGGACGCGCAGATCGTCAACCGCATCGAACACAACATCCCCGGGTTACGTCTGATGGACGATCGGCTTGGTGGTGAAAGTGTCCGGCGGCTGGTGGACGCTGAACTCGGCGTGGTCACCGATCTGCTGGCGCGGGGTTCGTACACGGAGAAGATCGGGGAACGGCTCCAGCTGCTGGCGGCCGAACTTGCCCGGGTGGCGGGCTGGGCGTCGTTCGACGCCGGCTACCACACCAGCGCCCAGCGGTACTGGATTGCGGCCCTGCACGCCGCCCATGCAGCCGGGGACCGCCTGGTCGGCGCGAACATCATGAAAAACATGTCGCTGCAGTGCGTTGACTTCGACCGCCCGCGGGAGGCAGTGGAGCTGGCGAATGCAGCGGTCGCCAGTAGCGGCGGCATCAGCGGACGGGCGGGCGCGATGTTCCAGATGAGGCTTGCGCGCGCCTATGCGGCATTGGGGGAGCCGGGCGAATGCTCCCGGGCGCTCGTGCGCTGTGAGGCCGCTTTCGAACGGGCGACCCCGCAGGACCCGGCCTGGGCGGGGATGTTCGACGAGGGGTCGTACGCCGCACAGATCGGAATCTGCTACATCGACCTCGGCCGGCTGCCTCAGGCCGACCGGTGGCTGTCCCAGGCGCTGGCCCTGCATCCTGCCGTCCACGCCCGCGATCACGCCACCTATCTGCTACGCTATGCAGCTGTTCAGATCGATCTGGGTAACCTCGACTACGGCTGCACGTTGGTCCGCGAGGTCGCGCCGCTACTGGAAGCCACCCGGTCGCAGCGCAACGGGCGGCGGGCCGAGGATGTGCGTCGGCGTCTGCGTCGATATGCCTCCGATCCGCAGGTACGTGAGGTAGATCAGCTTCTCGCCGTCCGTCCGGCCTGAACCCGACCGGGTAGGTTGCTAGTCACTGAGAGTGACTAGCAACAGGGCGGGTAGTCAGGCTGGTCGCTCTTAACCTGTACCGGTAGGCCGACCTGCCGGACGGACCGGCTGCTGCGGCCCGCTGGCCGGGTCGATGGACGCAGCGACTTCGCCTGTCTCCGGATCGTTGAGCACAAGTGCGGCGTCGTCTGCGACGTTGCGCTTGACGAGGGCCAGCGCAACCGGACCGAGCTCTGCGTGCATGGCTGAGGTGCCGACGAACCCCACCACCCGACCATCGACAGTTACCGGTATGCCTCGGGTGACCGTGCTGCCGTCGAGGTGCAGCAGCACCATGCGCCGCGGCGGGCGCCCCAGGTTGTGTACCCGGGCGACGGTTTCCTGGCCCCGGTAGCACCCCTTGTTGAGATGGACGGCCGTGGACAGCCAGCCGACTTCGTGCGGGATCGTCCGGTGGTCCGTGTCGGTGCCCAGGCGAGGCCGACGGTCGGCGACCCGCAGCGCTTCGAACGTGGACACGCCGGCCAGCGTCACTCCGGTTGACTGCAACCGTTCGACCGTCGCGGTCAGCTCCCGTCGCGGGATCAACAGGTCGACACCGTGGGGCATCGCACGGACGAGCGTCCCGGCCACATCCGGAT
>NZ_CAUVXO010000002.1:14011-14988 GCF_963555865.1 Protofrankia sp. Cr1 | reverse complement strand
TCCGTGGGCTCCACCCGGAGCAGGAACCTCATCGACGCGAGGTAGGCCAGTAGCGCGCCGGTGGTGCCCGGTTCAACATCCAGCCAGGTGGTCGTGCCGTCGTCCGCGATCATCAGATGATGTTCGACATGGCCGTGTGGGGACAGTACCAACGCCTCACTGCCGCGCATCGCCGGCAGTGCATCGAGGTGTTGCGATGTGATGCTGTGCAGCCAGGACAGGCGGTCCGGACCGGTGATGCGGATGACCCCGCGGTGCGAGCGGTCGACGACCGCCGCGCCGCGTTCGGCCTCGCGCTGTTCGCGCAGTGGGTCCCCGTAGTGGTCGGCCACCCCGAGGTCGGGTCCGGTGGCGGGCACGGCACCGGCGACGTCCAGCAACGGAGAGCGGTAGTGGATGTCATCACCCGGATCGTTGGACGTTTGCGTTTCAGCGTCGGTCAGGTGCGCGGTGTCGGTTACGGGTGCGGTGGTGGCGTCGGCGGTCATGGACGGTTCAACCAGCTTTCGGGTCTGCACAGTCCACACATCGGCCCGTGAGCGCTACGTGGTTGACGTCCACCGCGAAACCGAAGCGATCCCGCAGGGCCACGACCAGGTCGGACAGCACGGTCGGGGAGACTTCCTGGACGGCCCCGCAGGCCCCGCAGACGAGGTGAACGTGGTCTTCGGCGCCGGCGGCGTGATAGGTCGGCGGGCCGTGCCCGAGGTGGGCATGCGAAACGAGCTTGAGCTTCTCGAGAAGCTCAAGCGTTCGGTACACCGTCGAGATGTTGACCCCGCCCGCTGTGCGGCGGACCTCCGTGACGATGTCCTCCGGGGTGGCGTGACCGAGCCGGGCGACCGCCTCCAGGACGAGCTGGCGTTGCGGCGTGAGACGGTAGCCGCGAGATCGCAGCTGCGTCTGCCAGCTGCCCCGCGGCCCACCCTCGACGTCCACCGCCATGGACCGAGTGTAGCTGGCCTGGGGTGGCACGG
>NZ_CAUVXO010000002.1:11222-13590 GCF_963555865.1 Protofrankia sp. Cr1 | reverse complement strand
CCACCGCGGTGGAAAAGCGGTTGCGGAGCACGCCGGGGCGAACGTAGCGTTGTCTGCACACGAGAAGGGAGGTGGTCCAGTTTTGTGTGATAAACGGACTCGTGAGGTGACTGTCCGCTAGCCGGTCTCGTGGTCCTCACCCGGCCGGGTGACCTGCGGGCACCGGCACCGGCGAGAACCAGACAGGCACCAGGCCCCCGAGCGTCGTCGCTGGTCCCGACGGCTCGTCATCCCGAACATGGGTTGATGGAATCGCTCGGGGGCTCCTGTTTGTGCTGGACCCGGCGTTTCCAGAGCGGGTGGACCCGGCCTTGCGTGACAAAGGGGCGCAGGCGCCGGGCCGTCCCGGCCGGGTTACGGGCCTGCGGGTGCGCGTCGCGTCGATCTGGCCACATGCGACGCCCGGGTTGCGGCAGGATCGAAGGCATGCCGACGCTCGTCCTGCTCCGCCACGGCGAGAGCACGTGGAACCGTGAGAACCTGTTCACCGGCTGGGTGGATGTAGATCTTTCTGACAAAGGTGCCAAAGAGGCGACCCGCGGCGGTGAGCTCCTGCGCGACTGCGGCCTGCTGCCCGACGTGGTCCACACCTCGCTGCTGGTGCGCGCGATCCGCACCGCCTGGATCGCCTTGGATGCCGCCGGACGCACCTGGATCCCGGTCCGCCGTTCGTGGCGCCTCAACGAGCGCCACTACGGGGGGCTGCAGGGCCTGGACAAGGCCGAGACGCTTGGGAAGTACGGCGAGGAGCAGTTCATGCTCTGGCGCCGTTCCTATGACACGCCGCCGCCGCCGATCGGACCTGACCAGGCCAGCGGGGTGGACGAGCGGTACGCCGGCCTGCCGCCGGACGTGATTCCGACAACCGAGTGTCTGCGCGACGTCGTGACGCGAATGCTGCCGTACTGGTACGACGCGATCGTGCCCGACCTGCGGGCCGGGCAGGTCGTGCTCGTCGCAGCCCACGGCAACTCGCTGCGCGCGCTGGTGAAGCATCTGGACGGGATCAGCGACGCCGACATCGCCGGTATGAACATTCCCACCGGTATTCCGTTGCGGTACGAGTTGGACGACGATCTACGGGTCGTGAGTTCAGCGTACCTCGACCCGACGGCAGCGGCGACGGCCGCCGCTGCCGTGGCGGCGCAGGGAAAGAAGTAACGACTGGTGCCTGCGGATGTGCCGCCGAGGCCGGGCGGCACATCCGGATGGCGCGCCCCGGGCCAGGCGCCTCATCCGCTGCCGGCCGGTGATTCCGGCTCGGTGACCTAGACCTTGTCGCCGGTTACGAGGTAGATCACCCGATGGGCGACCGAGACCGCATGGTCGGCGTAACGCTCGTAGAAGCGACCGCACAGGGTGATGTCGATCGCAGCCTCCATGCCGTAGGTCCACTCGGTTTCCAGCAGTACGTGGAAGAGCTTGCGATGCAGGGCGTCCATGGAGTCGTCGTCGCCCTCCAGCTCCTTGGCGAGGGCAGCATCGTGGCCCGCGATGACCGACCCTGCCTTGGCCACGATCCGCTGCGCCACCTGACCCATCTCCAGGATGGTCGAGTTCAGCTCCGGCGGGATGGCGCGTCCCGGGTAACGCCGTCGGGCCACCTTGGCCACGTGTAGTGCAAGATCGCCCATGCGCTCGAGGTCTGCGACGATGCGTAGTGTCGTGACTATGAGTCGTAGGTCGGTGGCCACTGGCTGCTGGCGCGCCATTATCTCGAAGGATCTCTCCTCGATCTCGTTACGGAGAAGATCCACGGTCTCGTCGGCTGTGATCACGCCTTCGGCCAGCTGTAGATCGGCATCGAGAAGCGCGGTTGTCGCTCGCGCCATCGCGGAGGCGACCAGATTGGTCATCTCCACAAGTGACGAGTTGATGCTCTCAAGATCGTCGTGGAAGGCGTCCCGCACGGACGGCTCCTTCGTGTTCGTGGCGGTTGTCGGCCCATTTGATCACAGCAGGGACGGGTCTCGTGGTGGTTACCACGTACCCGCCGCCCCCAGCGCTACGGGTCGATATCGGCGGTCCGGAAGGATCCCGCCGCCCAAAGCCTCGAAACATGTCGCGAGGTACCGCGAGGCGGCGGTGGCTTCCCGAACAACGTGCGGTCCCGACCGCTGCGCCACCCTGCCGTGATCAAACGATCGTCGGTGCTGCTCGCCCCCTGGTGAACAGATCACGTGAGCCGAATGAACTCCTGGTGACGATCGGTTCTGGTTCGGTTGATACACGCGCAGGCTACGGTTGGCCACCTACGATTCGGCCCGTGGGTGACGGTGTGGGTGAGCGAGGGCCCGGGTTCGTGCTTCGCCCGGATTCGTCCAACCCGGGGTCGCGTTCCGCTCCGGAGCGGCCTGGTACCCGGTCC
>NZ_CAUVXO010000002.1:9687-10799 GCF_963555865.1 Protofrankia sp. Cr1 | reverse complement strand
CCCCTGCTTCGGTGACCCCTGGAGCGGCAGCCCCACAGCCGGCCCTGCCGTCCCGGCTCATCCGGCGCCTGGTCGACGGCCTGCCATCCGGGTTGGTCGTGCTGGACGCGGACGGTGCCGTGGTGCTGGCCAACCCGGCTGCTCGGACCATGGGTGTGATTGACGCCGGCCGCCTGGCTCTCGACGAGCTGACTGATCTGGCCGGACAGACCCGCGCGGACGGCGTCGACCGTGACCGCCAGCTCGGTCTGCCACCGCGTCCGGAGCCGCCGCTGACCCGTCCGCGTCCTGATCAGGAGGCGTTCGCCGTGCGGGCTCGCACCCTGCGCCTCGGTTCGGACGGCCACGTGGCCGTGATTCTCGACGACGTCACCGAGGCCCGCCGGGTGGAGGCGGTCCGCCGGGACTTCGTGGCCAATGTCAGTCATGAGCTCAAGACCCCGGTCGGCGCACTCCATGTGCTAGCCGAGGCGGTTGCCGTCGCCAGCGACGACCCGGTTGCCGTCCGGCGTTTCGCCTCCCGGATGACGCGTGAGTCCTCCAGGCTCGCGCGTCTCGTCCAGGAGATCATCGACCTGTCCCGGCTGCAGGGTGCGGACCCGATGCCCGACCTGCGCCCGGTCCTGGTCTCGGCGGTGCTGGCCGAGGCGCTGGACCGTACCCGGCTGACCGCTTCGGCCCGCGAGATCACCATTGCGGTGATCGGTGACAGCGACTTCGCCGTCAGCGGGGATGAGGGGCAGCTCGCAACGGCGTTGGCGAATCTGCTCGACAACGCCGTGAGCTACTCGCCGACGGGCACCCGAGTGGTCATCGGGGTTCGACGGGCGGGCGACACGGTGGAGCTGTCTGTCGCCGACGAAGGTATCGGGATCGCCGAACGGGACTTGGAGCGCGTGTTCGAACGCTTCTACCGTGCCGACCCGGCGCGTTCCCGCCAGACGGGGGGCACGGGGCTCGGGCTCGCGATCGTCAAGCACGTCGCGACGAACCACGGGGGAAGCGTCAGTGTGTGGAGTTCCGAAGGTGCCGGGTCGACCTTCACGATCAGATTGCCCCTGTTGCGGGCTGGCGCCGATGTCGGTGGCGAAATCGAGGTAGATGGCGATATA
>NZ_CAUVXO010000002.1:0-9231 GCF_963555865.1 Protofrankia sp. Cr1 | reverse complement strand
GATACCGATGCGGACACCGATACCGATACCGATGCGGATGCCGAGCGTGAAAACGACAGTGATGACGAAGGAGTGTGAAGGGTGACCCGCCTTCTGGTCGTGGAGGACGAGGAGTCGTTCTCGGACGCGTTGTCGTTCATGCTTGAACGGGAGGGGTTCGAGGTCGCGGTCGCCACCGACGGGCCGGCCGCGCTGGCCGAGTTCGAGCGGCACGGCGCTGATCTCGTTCTGCTGGACCTGATGTTGCCCGGGCTGTCCGGAACGGAGGTCTGCCGGGCGCTGCGCCAGCAGTCAGCCGTTCCGGTGATCATGCTGACGGCTCGTGACAGTGAGATTGACAAGGTCGTCGGCCTGGAACTGGGTGCTGACGACTACGTCACCAAACCGTTCTCCGCCCGTGAGCTGGTCGCCCGGATCCGCGCGGTACTCCGCCGCCGCGGCGAGGCCGAGGAACGCATCACCGCGACGCTGGAGGCCGGCCCGGTCCGGATGGATGTCGAACGGCACGTGGTCACGGTCGACGGGGCCGCTGTCCCGCTGCCGCTGAAGGAGTTCGAGCTGCTGGAGATGTTCCTGCGTAATGCGGGTCGGGTTCTCACCCGCGGCCAGCTGATCGACCGCGTGTGGGGGTCGGACTACGTCGGGGACACCAAGACCCTCGACGTCCATGTCAAGCGACTACGGACGAAGATCGAGGACGAGCCGGGCAATCCGCGCCACCTGGTGACTGTCCGAGGGCTGGGTTACAAGTTCGAACCCTGATCATTGTCGTATCGTGGTGGAGGCGGGGCGAGTCCAAGATCTTCTATGCCACGTACGGTGGTCAGCGCACGAAGCGTGTCCCGGTGCGCTGCCGGTGCGCTGCCGGAACCGCGGACAGGCCCGAACGCCGGCCGTGGCTGACGGGCGCGGTCGCCGTCACCGGGGTTCCGTCCCGGCCGGGCAGGTCCGCGAGCCGGTGAGTGGGCATGTCCGCCGGGAACGTCCATGCGTCCCGCCACCGACAATCGACAGGAGTGGATGCGAACGTGGTGAAGCTGCTGCGGTCAGCACAGAGCGGCCGGTCGGCCGCTACGTCGTGTGACTGCGTGCCGGGTCGGTGAAGCCGGCTGTCGGTAGTCAGCCGGAGGCTGATCCGGGCGCGGTGGGTCGGCAGGCCACGGGCCAGCGGGCAACGGGCCAGCGGACAACGGCCCGGCAGGCCACGGATCGGCAGGCCAACGGACAGGCAGCCGTGCAGCGTGTCGCGGTCGGTCGGATGCGCCTCGGCGTGATCGACATCGGGTCGAACACGGTTCATCTGCTGGTCGTCGACGCGCACGTCGGCGGCCAACCATTGCCGGCCGCGAGCGTGAAGGTTCCGCTGCGGCTGGTAGAGCTCCTCGACGAGGATGGCGCCTTGTCCGCCGCGGGCGAGCGGACACTGGCCGAGTGCATCATTCAGATGCGTGGCCGCGCTGACGACCTCGGTGTGGACGACCTGGTGGCGTTCGCCACATCGGCTCTGCGTGACGCCACCAACAGCGAGGACGTCTTGGCCCGGCTGCGAACGGCGAGCGGTGTCGCGCTTGCCGTCCTGCCAGGCGAGGATGAGGCGCGCCTGACCTTCCTGGCGGTCCGGCGCTGGTTCGGGTGGAGCGCCGGGCGCCTGCTCGCGCTCGACATCGGTGGCGGATCACTGGAGATCGCAGCCGGGTTGCATGAAGATCCCGACGCGGTGTCATCCCTGCCGCTGGGGGCGAGTCGACTGACTCGTGACTGGTTCACCAACGACCCACCCAAACGGTCAGAGGTCGCGGCCCTGCGACGGTACGTCCGGGCGCACATCGCACCGGTGGTGTCGAACCTGTATGTGGTCGGCGAGCCCACGCGGGCGGTGGCGACGTCGAAGACCTTCCGGTCACTGGCTCGTATCGCCGGTGCCGAGCCGTACAGTCGTGGTCCCTACGTTCGCAGGGTCCTGCGCCAGGATGCGCTGCGTGAGATATCCAACCGGCTGTGCAAGATGTCCGCGGCGCAGCGGTGCGGTCTGCCGGGGGTGTCGGCTGATCGCGCGGGCCAGCTCGCCGCGGGGTCCGTCGTCGCCGCCGAAGCTCTTGAACTGCTCAATCTGAGCGAGGTGGAGATCTGCCCGTGGGCGCTTCGGGAGGGAGTCATTCTGCGTAGGCTGGACTGGTTGACCTCTGCCTGATCTGATCGCGGGCGATGAAGGCTGACGGCCCCGTTCGTGCGAGATGCGCGGGCGTGTGGCGGTCTCGAGTCCCGGGTATTTCCCGGATATGTATTTCTCGGACATCTGCGGGCCGTTTCGGGGGACTTGGTGGATGACTACCGGGGTCCTGGAGACCCGATGACGGGCACGGGAGGTGTCAGTGAAGATCGAGCGGGCGCGCCCTACTCTGGAGAGATGTCCGAGGCGTCAACCCCAGCGCCGCGACTCGGGGACGCCGAGGCCGCGGACAACGGTGTGCAGAGCCCGCGTGGGCCCGCGTGGGGCTTTGCCGTGTCCTCCCGTGGCACGACATACCCGACCTTGATCGCTCCTCGTCGAGCTGATCGGACCACCGCGCGAGTCCCTTCGGCGAAGGTCGCCCTGTCGACCGCGTCGACCTACCCCGAATCGACGGCGGCCGCCTTTGAGATGGCTGCGCGGCTGGGGTATGACGGAGTCGAGATCATGGTGTTGACGGATCCGGTAAGCCAGGATCCGGAGGCTCTGCGGCGGCTTGTCGATTATCACGGTATTCCGATTCTCGCCATCCATTCCCCGTGCCTGCTGTTGACTCAGCGCGTATGGGGAGCCGAACCCTGGGCGAAGTTGCAGCGGGCCCGTACGGTCGCCGAAGCGCTACGGGCGCAGACCGTCGTCGTCCATCCGCCGTTCCGCTGGCAGCGTGATTTTGCCCGCGATTTTGTCGAGGGCATCGAAAGAATGAGGGATGAGACAGCCGTCCGCTTCGCGGTCGAGAACATGTTCCCGTTGCGCGCGCGGGGGCGGGAGATTTCCGCGTACGCCCCGGACTGGTCGCCGGTGGGCGATGACTACCGGCATGTCACCCTTGATCTTTCGCATACCAGCGTTTCGCGCTCCGACGCGTTGGCGATGGCGGACGAACTGGGTCAACGACTCGTCCACGTTCACATGGCCGACGGGATCGGGCTGGCCAAGGACGAGCACCTTGTGCCCGGACGCGGCAACCAGCCGTGTGCCGATCTGCTGGAGAGACTGGCGGCTCGAGGATTCGACGGCACCGTCGTTGTAGAGATCAACACGAGGCGGGCGGAGTCCCGAGCCCAGCGGGAGGCGGATCTCGCCGAGGCGTTGGCGTTCACCCGGCTCAACCTCGCGGCCGCGCCTGCGACCGTGAGCGGCCGGATGCCCTGACGGCGCCGGGTCGCACCGAGCTGCCTGCCGAGCTGCCTGCCGATTTGCCTGGTGATCGGCCTGGTGATCGGACAGAAAATCTGAGACAGGTGCTGAAACAGGCTCCAGAACTGACACCCGCAGTTTGCGAAGGTGGCATCGCGACGTTCCGGGGTGGTGTCACCATGCTCCGGTGAGCGCTAGGTCGCTGTTTGATCCGTTGGTGGACGCCTACGATGCCGCGCGGCCGTCCTATCCCCATCGGCTGTTCGTGGATCTGGAGTGGTTGGCCGGACGCGAGCTTGCCGGCGCCGACATCATCGAGGTCGGCGCCGGAACCGGCATCGCCACCCGGGCGCTGCTGGACCGTGGGGCCCGGGTGATCCCAGTGGATCACAGCCCGGGGATGCTCGGTCGCCTGTGCGAGCGCACGCCCGGGCTTGGCGCGGTGCGCGCCGACGGGGAAGCCCTGCCGTTCGCCGACGCCGTGGCCGACTTCGTCTGCTACGCGCAGGCCTGGCACTGGGTCCAGGTACCGGTGGCCGCGGCCGAGGCCGCGCGGGTGCTGCGGCCCGGCGGCGCGCTCGCCGTCTGGTGGAACGACGTCGACGGTGCGGACCTGCGCTGGTGGGAACGCCAGCAGCAGCGGCTGGAGGCGATGAGCCCGGGCTACCAGCGGGACCACCGGCTGCGTCCGTGGGCGGACGAGTTGCGCTGGACGGGTCTGTTCGCCGAGGTTGTGACGGTGTCCGGCCGGTGGAGCCGGACGCTTGCGGTGGAGGCGTACGAGCTGTGGCTGCGGTCGAAATCGTACGTCCAGGCGACCGGGGACAGGCTGGAGGACTTTCTGGCCGCTGAGCGGCGGTCCCTGCTCAAGGCGTTTCCTGACGGAATGATCACCGAACCGTTTCACACGGTGCTGGTCGTCGCCCGTATCGGTTCGCCGGGTGAGGACGTTCTCAGCGCGCCGCCGACGGCCACCCTGCGGGATCCTTGAGTGGTGCTGCGTACCGCGATGCTGCGAACGATGGTGCTGGCCGCGTCGGGTGATCCTCATGTCCGACGGCTCGTGTCGACCAGCCCGGTGACCCACGCCGTGGTCAACCGGTTCGTCGCGGGCGAGGACGTTCCCGCCGGGGTCAGGGTCGCCGGCGGCCTGTGCGACGTTGGCCTGCGGGTGTCCCTGGACGTTCTCGGTGAGGACACGATCGATCGGCAGCGTGCCCACGAGTCCGCCGCGACCTACCGTGACCTGCTGCGGGCACTTGCCGATGCGGGTCTCACCCCGGCCAGCGAGGTGTCGGTCAAGCTCTCCTCGTTCGGCCAGGCGTTTGACGCGCCCCTGGCCCGCGAGCTCGTGCTCGGGGTGTGCCAGGCGGCCCGGGAGGCGGGCACCTGCGTCACGGTGGACATGGAGGACCACACCACCACCGACGCGACGTTGACCGAGGTGGCCGAGCTGCGCCGGGAGTTCGACGAGACCGGTGCCGTCGTCCAGGCGTATCTGCGGCGCACCGAGGCGGACTGCCGTGATCTCGCTGGTGCCGGCGGCCGGGTGCGACTGTGCAAGGGCGCGTATGCCGAGCCACTCTCGGTTGCCTACGCTCGTCGGGCCGAGGTGGACGCCTCGTACGCGCGGTGTCTGGCGATCCTGATGGCGGGCCGGGGCTATCCCATGGTCGCCACCCATGATCCTGCGTTGGTTGACCTGGCCGGTCGGCTCGCCGGGGCGGTTGCAGGGTCGGGAACCGATCTGGTAGGTCTGGATCCGGGTCATGCCCGACGGTCGTTCGAGTATCAGATGCTCTTCGGCGTCCGGTCGGGCGAGCAGCGGCGTCTCGCCGGGGCAGGCGAGGTGGTGCGGGTCTACGTACCGTGTGGGCGGGAGTGGTACGCCTACCTGATGCGGCGGCTGGCCGAGCGCCCAGCCAACCTGCTGTTCTTCCTGCGCGCGCTGCGGTCATCCCGGTGACGTCGGTGCTGTGACAGTCGGTGCGGTGAGATCAGGTCCAGCGAAGGGGCGTTCATGACGGTCGCGATCCTCGGCACCGGCAAACTCGGTGAGGCGCTGTTGGCGGGAATGCTCCGTTCGGGTCATGATCCGGATGGCCTCTTCGTGACGGCTCGGCGTTCCGAGCGCGCCGAGGAGCTGTCCGCCCGTCACGGGGTCGAGGCGCTGTCGAACCCGGCCGCGGCCGCCCGGGCAGATGTGCTGATACTCACAGTCAAGCCGCAGGACATGACCGGTCTGGTAGCTGAGATCGCCGGCGTTGTCACCTCGGACCACCTCGTCGTCTCGTTGGCCGCTGGCATCACCACGTCCTACCTGGAGCACCGGCTCGCCACGGGCACACCGGTTGTGCGGGTGATGACGAACACGCCGGTTCTCGTGGACGAGGCGATGTCGGTGATCTCGGCGGGCGCCCACGCGGGCGAGGAGCACCTGCGGCGCACAGAGGATCTGCTGGCGCCGGTCGGCACGGTCATCCGCGTGCCCGAGTCACAGCAGGATGCCGTGACCGCGTTGTCGGGCAGCGGCCCGGCCTACTTCTTCTACTTGGTCGAGGCGATGATCGACGCAGGCATCCTGCTGGGTATTCCGCGGGCTGTCGCCGCCCAGCTCCTGGTCCAGACCGCGGTCGGTGCCGCTGTGATGCTACGCGACTCCGGTGAGCATCCGGTGCTGTTACGCGAGGCTGTCACGTCCCCGGCCGGGACGACGATCAACGCGATCCGGGAGCTGGAGAAGCACGGGGTCAGGGCTGCGTTGCTGGCCGCGATCGAGGCGGCCCGGGACCGGTCCCGTGAACTTGCCTCCGGTTAATGGATATTGGTCGATGCGAGTGATGATCCAGAAGGTGGCCTGCCTGGTCGGGTCCCCGAGCGATCCCGCGGGAGGATGCGGCGAGTACAGGTCCGGGAGCGGGTAGGCTCAGCCGATAGTTCGTTCGGCTTTCCCTCATACAGATCGGTCGGGTTCGTGGGTTCGGTTATCAAGAAACGTCGTAAGCGTATGGCCAAGAAGAAGCATCGTAAGCTCCTCAAGCGCACCCGCGTTCAGCGACGTAACAAGAAGTAGTCGTACAACTACCATGTGACACTCTCTTTTTCCTCCAGTGCTCCGGAGACTGCGGCCTCCGGGCGCGCGATCTGACGATCGTCGCGCGCCCTCTGGCCCTCCAGGGTGTCGAGGTGTTCCGTGTGCTCGGGACGGAAAATTGACGGTTTGAATTCCGGCAGTTCGGGGCAGATCGTTGTGCAACGGTCCGGTTCCACCGGCGGTAGGTCCTCGACTGCCGGCTGCCGAGCCTTGTGGGAAGCTCTCGTGTGACGGGCGGCAACGGAGCCGGCCCCGGCGCAGGGGATCGTATGGCGGGTTCGTGGATCAGTTTTTTGTCGGATTATGGGCTGGACGACGCCTGTGTGGGTGTCTGCCACGGGGTGATCGCCAGGCATGCTCCGGATGCCCGGGTGATCGATATCTCCCATGCGGTGCTCCCACAGGATGTTGAGCATGGCGCGGTGATGCTGGCCGGGGCCGTCGGCTACCTGCCCAGGGGGATCCATCTCACCCTGGTCGAACCGCTTGGTACCGACGGCAGGTACACCCGCGGGATCGCCGTCCGCACCGCGGACGGCTCGATTTTTGTCGCGCCTGACAACGGGCTGGCCTCGCTTGCCTGGGAGATGCTGGGCGGCCTGATCGAGGTCCACGAGATCGCAGACCGAGAGCTGTGGTTGCCGATGCCCACCGCGGTGTTCCGTGGTCGTGACGTCTACGCCCCGGTCGCCGCGCGGCTGGCTGCCGGTCTGCCGCTGGGCGAGGTGGGGCCGCGGTTGGACCCGGCGTCCGTGGTTCAGCTGCGGCCACGGGCCTGCTCGGTTGACGATGACCACGTCCATGGTGAGGTTGTCGACATCGATCATTTCGGCAACCTCGCCCTGAACATCACTCGTACGGATCTTGAGGCCGTGGGTATCACGCTCGGTGATTCCGTTGAGGTGCGCATCGCCGGACGTACCCTGATGCTGCGATTCACCCATACCTATGGTGAGGTTGCGGTCGGCCATATTGCGGTCTGTGAGGATTCACTGCGTCGTGTCATGATCGCAGTCAACTGCGGGCGGGCGGTGGATGCGCTACGGGTACGTCGCCGTGCCGCGATCGTGATCGCCCATGCCCCTCGCGAACCACGTTCGAGACCGGTGGCGTCGACCGGGTCGTTCCCGGTTTCCGTCCATGTCTGATGCCATCGGCTATTCAACGTGTGGCCTCCGTGCCCGACCGACAGTGGCTATCGGGCCACAATGTGGCTACTAACGCGGGCTAACGCGGGCTAACGGCGGCTAACGCCGGCTAATAGGACGCCACGCCACGGACCACGGAGCGTTGCCGCGCCGACAACTGTGAGGCGTAACATGACGTCGAGATCGGGGCAGGGGGCGACCAGAATGCGACCACGTTGCGTGCTCGTTACCGGTGTTTCTCGACCCCTGGGTGCCCAGGTTGCCAGTGCGTTCGCGGCTGATCCGGAGATCGAGGATGTCATCGGGGTCGATACCATACCACCCCGTGACGATCTCGGGCGGACGCAGTTTGTCCGTGCGGACATCCGTAATCCGTTGATCGCGAAGGTGATCGGCGCCGCTGCGGTTGACACCGTGCTTCACTTGAATGTCATCGCGACTCCGCTCGGCGCCGGTGGGCGGACCGCGATGAAGGAAATCAACGTCATAGGTACCATGCAGCTTCTTGCGGCCTGCCAGAAGGCGCCGAGTGTTACAAAGGTGATCGTAAAGTCAACCACCACAATTTACGGATCATCGCCTCGGGACCCGGCGTTGTTCACGGAAGAAATGGAACCGCGTGGTCTTCCCCGCGGTGGTTACAGCAAGGACGCCTTCGAGGTCGAGGGATATGTCCGAGGTTTCAGCCGGCGCCGGCCGGACGTCACCGTCAGTGTGCTTCGCTTCACGAACATCGTCGGCCCTGGAATTGACAGTCCGCTGACCCGCTACCTCGAGCTACCGGTTGTCCCGACGGTGCTCGGTTTTGATCCGCGCCTGCAGCTGTTGCACAGCGAGGATGCGCTCGGCGTGCTGACAAAGGCTGCGATCGAGGATCATCCCGGCACATTCAATGTTGCCGGGGACGGTGTTCTCCTGTTGTCCCAGGCCGTTCGGCGGGCGGGGCGAGCGCCGCTTCCGGTGCCGTCACCCGCCGTGGTTACGCTCGGGAACCTGGTTCGCCGGTCGCGGCTGCTGGATTTCTCCGCGGAGCAGCTCGGTTTCCTCGCACACGGCCGTGCGGTCGACACCACTCGGCTGAAGCATGTATTCGGTTACGTTCCGAGATTCACGACCCTGGAGACATTCGACGACTTCGTACGAGATCGCCCGATGCGATTCGCGATCGACCGTGACACCGTGATGCGGTTCGAACGCGGCTTGTTGGGTGTACTGGCGCGACGCCGTCTGGTCGGGACGTCGTGACCAGGATGGCACTGATCGATATGCCTTCGATCAGTGCGCCGGGGTTCCCGGCGGATTGGCGAAGCCGGTCTGTCAGCGTCTGTTTTGGATCTTCGGTCCGGCTTGGCAGGCGCGTTCTGACGGCTGGGGGGACCCTGGAGGCCTGAAGGGTGCCAGGGCAGGTCTGGTGAAAAGGTGGTCACTGGTGTGAGTGAAGCGCGGATCATCCCGCTCGGCAGCAAGGACGGGCGCGCCAGGACGGGCGGCGGCGCGGCGGCGCGCCGTCCGCGGCCGCAGGATCCGTCGGAGGTCGACCGCGACGGCGGGACGGACCTGGCCGGTGACGCGCCTGTTGTCGACATGCGCGTCAGCGAGCACATGACCGTCCCCGCGGG
>NZ_CAUVXO010000001.1:120478-124911 GCF_963555865.1 Protofrankia sp. Cr1 | reverse complement strand
CCACCGGCTCCATCCACACCGTCTGCCAGATGCCGGACGACGACGTGTAGAAGATTCCGCCGGGATCAGGGCGCTGCTTGCCGACGGCCTGGTTGGCCGCGTCGGTCTGGTCATGCACACCGACCACCACCTCCTGCGGCCCGGATCCGGTCAGCGCGTCCGTGACGTCGATACCGAAAGCGTCGAATCCACCCTTGTGGGTCGCGGTCAGCCGACCGTTCACATACACGGTCGCCTCGTAGTCCACGGCCTGAAAATGGAGCAGAAGACGCGCTCCCCGACCAACCTGCCAGACATCTGGAACGGTGAAGGTACGGCGGTACCACATCCGACCGACGGGCCGTTTGATTCCCGACAGCGCGGACTCCACCGGATACGGCACCAGGATCCGCTCGGCCAGATCCCGACCCACCGGCGGTGCTTCGCCCGCCGCATCGGGGCCGGCATCGGCGGCGAACTGCCACACTCCGTTGAGGTTCTGCCAGCGGGCACGGGTGAGCGCTGGCCGCGGATACTCGGGCAACGGATTGCCCGCCGACACCTTGTTCGTCCACGCAGTGGTCAGCGGGGGTGTCTTGGGAGCCCAACCGGCGACCGGGCCGGGCTGGGCCGTTGCCGGCTCGGCGCTGGCCGGTGGGCTCGTTGTCTGGGCTGTCACCAACACGACGAACGCCACCACAGCGGCGACCATTCCGACCCGTCCGCGAGCATCACGTTCACGGCAATCCTGTTCGCGGACCCGCACAGTGCCCCGATCCGCCCGTCATGGGCATACGTCAATGCGGGCGGTGGTGCCACCACACCGCCCACTGCCATCAGTAGTCTTATTCGGCCGGTTATCAGGCTTTTCCCTGATAAGAACTCTCGGTAAATCGGACTAATAGTACTGACGACTACCGCGAAGATCGCGGAATGTGACGGAATCGCGGAATGTGACGGAATCGCCTTTGGCGCGCTAAACCAGCCGTAGCTGGTGGCCCTGGCTCACCCGGCGCGGGCGGGTACCCACCGGACCCGAACGACGCTGGAGCAGTGGCTCACCGAGGACGTCGAGAAACGGTGACGGCCGTGTCGGCGCGACCGCCCCGCCCCGGCGACGGTGGGCCGGATGCGTGAGCACGAGCTGCCCCCGCGCCCGGGTCATGCCGACGAACAGCAGTCGGCGCTCCTCACTGTCCCCGTCGTCGTCCCCGGCACCGGGATCCTGTGCATCGGGATCCTGCGCACCGGTGACCGTTGGCGATGAGACAACTGCCCATCGCAACGGAAGTAGACCGTCCTCGCATCCGATAATGATCACAAGGCCGAATTCCAGGCCTTTGGACGCGTGCAACGTCAGCAGCGATATCCGGTCCGCGCGCGGATCAAGAGTGTCAACCTCCGCGCCGAGTGCGATCTCGGACCGGAACCGCTCCAGATCCTCCCCGCACTCGGTGGCAAGAGGGGTCAGGATGTCGAGCGCATAGCGAATCGCAACCTCGTCCTCGATCATCGACTGAGCTGCGGTCCGCAACCGTGCAAGGACGGATCGCCGCTGCGAGACGTCACCGGTGTGCTCATCGAGGAGCGCCAGCAGGCGCCCGACACCCGGGGCGTCGGCAAACCGATTATGAGAACGTTGCTGGAAGGGAAAACCATGCCGGTCCAGCGCATCCATCACCGGCCGGGCCTGGCGCGCCGTGCGGTAGAGCACCGCGATGTCGGCGAAGGACAACCTGGCCTCGCCGGTCGCGTCCACACCGAGGTCGAGGGCGTGGAAGGACGTGCCTCCCAGCGCCTGTTCGATGGTGCTCACCACGACCGCGGCCTCCTCGGCCTCGCTCGCGGCCCGGTGCAGCAGCGGTCGGGGGCTCTGCGGGTGCTGCCCGACCGCTGTGAGCGTTCGGCCGGGGACGAGCGTCGCCGGTTCGATCAGGCGTACGGCGGCGTCCACGATGGCCGCCGTGGAGCGGTAGTTGCGGGTGAGTGATACCACCTGGGCGTCGGGGAAGTCGTCCCGAAAACGCAGGAAGAAGCCCACATCGGCGCCACGGAAGGAGTAAATGGCCTGGTCCGGGTCGCCGATCGCACACAGGTTCGCATCAACCGCTCCATCAACAGCCCCGTCAACCGACCCCTCAACAGCCCCGTCAACCGACCCCTCAGCCGTGCTCGCACCGGCACGGCGTCCTGTCAACATCGTCAACAGGACGTACTGCAGCTCGTCGACATCCTGGTACTCGTCGACCCAGACGTGGCGCCACCGCGCCCGGAAGGACTCGGCGAGGTCCGGATGTTCCCGCATGGCGATCACCGGCAGCGCGAGGAGGTCGTCGAGGTCCACCAGACCACGTGCGCGCAGGGCCTCGTCGTACCGCTGGGCCAGACCGGCCAGCTCATGACCGGCCAGTTCATGCCCGGCCGTCGCACCGGCGAGCGCGTGTGCCCGTCGGAAGCCGGCCAGCTCGCGCCGGACCCGTTCCAGGTTGCGCGCACCGGTGACCGTCCCGGCCAGCGCGTCCCGCAGGATGTCTGCGCGGGTCGCTTCGTCCGCCACCCGGACGTGCGCGCCGAAGCCGAACAGGTCGTGGCACTCCCGGACGATCCGCAGGCCCAGACCGTGGAAGGTCGTAGCGAGGATGCGGGGCGCCGCCGCGCCGACGAGGGCGTCGAGCCGCTCCCGCAGCTCGGTCGCGGCCCGCCGAGTGAAGGTCACGGCCAGGCATTGTTCGGCCGGCACCCCCTGCTCCCGGACCCGGTGCGCGACCGAATGGACCAACGTCCGGGTCTTGCCGGTACCGGGTCCGGCAATGATCAGCAGTGGCCCCTGGGTGACCGCCGCCGCCACGCGCTGTTCGGCGTCGAGTCCGGCCAGAATCGACGTGCCAATCGGGCTGGTCGGACTGGTCGGACTGGTCGGACTACTCGTCACCGCGCCCGTGTCGGGCGGGCCACAAACCGCCGCAGCCGCAGCCGTGTCTGCAGCCGTGTCTGCCGCCGGTACAACCGAGGGCGCCAGCGCGCTGCGCCCACGGCGGGCGCCTCCCCGTCCGATCCGGGTGCCGGCGGCTGATGAACCCCCGGCGGCTGAACGCACGGCGGCCGACCCCCCGACGGCTTGGCCCGGCGCGGACCTGCCCGCCCCGGTGGCGCCCGCTGCGGGAGCCAGGTCGAACAGCGTGCCCACATCCGAGGTGAGCTCCAACGGGTCGAACAGCCGGATGACCCCGTACTCGCCGTCATAGCCGGCGTCACGGATCACCTCCTCCCGCCGCAACCGTCGGATCGCCTCGACCAGCGCGGACGAACCGACCGCACCGATCGCGTCGAGCGGGACCTCGCCGAGGATTGCCAGCTCCGGGCCGAGCTGGGCGGTGAGCGTTGTGACCTGCGCGGCCACTGCCTTACTCTTCGGCCCGACCCCGAGGATCTCGCCGACGACCTCGGGCAGGGCGACCAGTGACCGCACCTCTCCCGCGGTCGACGGTCGGTGTCCCTCGTCTCGGTCGGCGAGCGCCTCCACCCGGTGCAGCACACCGACCGTCAGTGGGCGCCCGCACTCGGGGCAGCGACCGTCGGCCTCCCGGGTCTGGCTCGGCTCGTATCGGACCCCGCACTTGCGGTGACCGTCAAGGTGGTACTTGCCCTCTTCGGGGAAGAACTCGATGGTGCCGGCGAAGCCGTCCCCGTCGCGCAGCGCCGCACGCATCGCAAAGTAGTCGACGTCGCAGGTGAACGCGGTCGCCTCCCGGCCGAGCATGGGCGGGGAATGCGCGTCGGAATTGCTGACCAGACGGAACCGGTCGAGTCCGGACAAGCGCCAGAACATCGGTGGATCCGCCGACAGGCCCGTTTCCAACGCAAAGATGTTGTCCGCGAGGTCGAGATAGCAGTCCTCGATCGCATCGAAACCGGATTTCGACCCGAGGACGGCGAACCAGGGAGTCCACACGTGGGCCGGCACCAGGTAGCAGCCCTCCCCCGCACCGAGGGTGATCTCCAGCAGATCACGGGAGTCCAACCCCAGGATGGGACGCCCGTCCGCGGCGAGATTACCGATCTTCCCAAGACTCGCGGTGATCCGCCCGGCGGCGTCGGTGTCCGGAGCGTAGAGGAGATGGTGAACCTTGCGGGTCTTGTCCCCCCGCTTGTAGATCGTGGAAATCTCCGTGGACAGCATGAACCGGGTTGCCGTCCGGCACGACGCGGGCAGCGTCCGCATGACGTCAGCCTCAAGGTCGGGGCGCAGCCGGAACAGGCCCGGCTCGGCCGGCACGAGCTTGGTGGCGATCTCCTGTGACCAGGCGGGGTGGGTGAAGTCACCGGTGCCGACCACTGCGATGCCCTTGCGCGCCGCCCACCAGGCCAGATGCTCCAGGTCGCAGTCCCGGCTGCATGCTCTGGAGTACTTGGAGTGGATGTGCAGGTCCGCAAGAAACCGTGAGTTCACAGAC
>NZ_CAUVXO010000001.1:118642-119941 GCF_963555865.1 Protofrankia sp. Cr1 | reverse complement strand
AGGCTCCCTGCGGTCAACCCCAGATCGCGCAGATGGGCACCGCAAGGATCTTCGAGTCAAGGGGGTAGACCGCGGGACCCGTGTGCAGGACCGCGCCGGCCACGAACCGGTCGCCGAGTTCGTCGCGCAACCAGCACAGGTGCGCGGCGTCGTGACGGCTGGGGGCCGAACTGGCTTTGATCTCGATCCCGAGAACCTTGCCGGCATCCAACTCCACGAGGAGGTCCACTTCCTGGCGTCCACCCTGGGTTCGCAGGTGATAGAAGCGGTGGCGCCGCACGGAAAGAGCAGCCTCCGGACGTAGCTGCGCGAGGACGAAATTATCGATCATGCGACCGAGAAGGTCTCCATCAGACAGGACCGTCCGCGTCGAAAGACCGATAGAGCTCCCGACGAGACCGCTCTCGACGATGTAGATTTTCGGTGTTTTAACAAGTCGGGAAATCCTGTTGGTGCTCCACGCCGGAACCCGCTCGAGGACAAAGAGGCTCGTCAACAGACTGTCGTAGGATGCCGCCGTTCTGGCGTTGACCCCGGCCGCTTCGTAAAGACTTTTTCCAGACGGCATTCCGGCCGTGTTGAGCGCAATCGCCTCGAAATATCGGCGTAGTTTCTCCGGCTCGCGCGGTGCCTGCTCGAAAGTAGCCACGTCCCGAGTCAGCAGCTGTTCAAGATAACCCTCAAGCCAGGTTCGGCGGCTGTCTTCCGCATAGTCTCGAAAAACGAGGTCAGGAAAGCCGCCCCGCAGGGCAAGGTCAATATATCCGGCCAGGTCGGGGACGGAGGAAGGAAGAGCGATCTCCTCCGGATCCCCCGTCGCGATGCGGTCAAGAAAGGCCGGGCGGGTGTGGTCAACAGCGCCCAATACCTCACGTTCAGTGAATCCGTACATCGGGATGCGCACGAGACGCCCCGTACCCGGCCACATCTGCTGTTCAGGGTCACCCCGGACGCTCCCGGTGAGTACGAAACGACCAGGCCTGCTGTTGGCGTCGACCGCACGTTTCACCGCGCCGAGTACCTGCGGTACTTCCTGCCACTCGTCGATGAGCGCTGGTTCGTCCAGCTTTCGCAACGCCGCGTCGGGATCCGCGCGAAAGGCGACGGCATGTGCCGGCCGATCCAGGCTGACCATGTCCCGGCATATCTGGCGAGCGGTGGTCGTCTTTCCCGCCGCCCGCGGTCCGTTCACGAGCACGGCCGGAAAGTCCTGCACGAGTTCGCGCAACCTGCGGTCGGCGAGACGCGGACGGTAGATCCGTTGATCAACCATGCCGACCTCCGCATGCTGCTGGCGAT
>NZ_CAUVXO010000001.1:117086-118353 GCF_963555865.1 Protofrankia sp. Cr1 | reverse complement strand
CCCTAACGGCGTGGGAATGCGTCGCCCGGGCCGTAGCGGACCCCGGTGCCGCCGTGGGCATCGCCAATCTTGCACAGGACACCACGGCGGCGCAGGTCGGCGAGCATGTCCCGAGCGCCGAACATGGTCACGTCGAACATCCGCTGCAGCGTGCGGTTGGTGACGTACCCGTACTCACGGACATGTTCGAGCACCTTCTCGTCCGTCTGCGCGGGGCCCTGGCGGTGGTAACGAACAGCGCGCCCGAGCCCCGCGAGCGCGGCGGGGCGTAGCCGGTAGGTGGGCAACGGCCGGCCCGCCGTTCGCCTGGTCGTTTCGACCAGTTCCAAGGCGACCATGCGGGCCAGCACCTCCTGGCTTTCCGGCGCCGGGCGCTGCACCACCCGAGCCAGGGTAACCGCGTCCACCGACTGGCGGGTCCGCAGGTAGGACAGGGTCAGCAGGATTTCGACGTCCCGACCCGCCTGGGCGGGCAGAGTTGAGACGTAACCGACGAAGGCGTCGTCGCCTATGCCACCACGGACCACGGCACGGACCGAGGTACCGAGATCGGTGAACGTCGGCGGCTCTTTGCCCACCCGCAACAGCTCACGAAATGCGCGATCGACTCCTTGACCGGTGCGTTCGGCAAGCCGGAGCATTGAAAAGACCTCGGTAAGCAGCCGATTACGAGGCGTCGAAGGATAGCTGAGAACATTATCCGGCGTGATCCCGGGAAGAAATCCACCGGGGCTTGTCACAATGAGCGCCTCCGGGGAATGCTCCACATCCACCGTGCCGTGGGTCTCATACGACCGGTGGAGGAAGGCGTTGACGACCAGCTCACGCACGGCGTTCTGCGGATAGTCGACGAGTTGCAGTTGGATGCCGCCGGAGATGTTGAGCGGGCGGAACGCGGCATGCGCTTCGACCAGGCCGAGCATGCGCTCGATACCCGCAAGGACCGGCTGCTCCTCCCGAACCCGGCTGGTCGCTTCCGAGCCGCTCGACGGCCGGTACTGAAAGGAATAACCATGTCCGGGTAGCAGTTGCCGCAGCGCATCCTGCCGGCCGAGTAGCAACAGGCCGGCATAGGTCAGCTCTCCAGCGGGGGTCAGCAATCGCAGAGCGGTCAGCACCCGCAGGTCATCCTGCCCAGCAAGATCGCCCTTGTCCGCGGCCGCGAGATAATCGCGCAACCGTCCGAGTTCGAGGTGAGACAGCGCGTCGATACCATGGTAGCCACACGGCTGCGCGGACCAGTCGAGTTGACCTCTAGCGATGAGGA
>NZ_CAUVXO010000001.1:111923-116628 GCF_963555865.1 Protofrankia sp. Cr1 | reverse complement strand
ATAACTCGGTGCAACTCGGTACCGCCAGCACGCTTCGGTACGACACGGCCAGCCCTCTCGCTTCACATAACTGTGACTGACAGTAATCTCCATCAGGTGCCTCGGACTCGCGAACGCTTGAGCGCGACACGTTCCGTGCTGCTGGTCGTCTCCCTGGTGACATGGCTGATCGCCGCGCTCTCGACCACGGCGGCGGCCGCTCCCGATCCCATACCGGCACCGGCACCGGCACCGGCACTGCGGCCAGCCAGCCCGAACCTCCTCGGTGGTCCGGTGCTGGCGAGCGCCGGCGTGGTGGTCGGTTCGCGAGCCTCTTCCCCGCCCCCCGACACCACCGCCGCAAGTTGGCTCATCGCCGACGCCGACAGCGGCGCCGTCCTCGCGGCCCGGGACGCCCACGGTCCCCACCTGCCGGCGAGCACGCTCAAGATCCTAACTGCGCTCGCCGTGCTGCCGCGGCTGTCGCCTGCTCAGGAGGTGACGATCAGTACTGCGGCCGCGTCGGTTGACGGAACGCGGGTGGGTCTCGTCCCCGGCATGACCTACACGGTCGCGGAACTCGCCACAGCAATGATCGTCGCCAGCGGTAACGACGCGGCCGTAGCACTCGCCGAAGCCGCCGGTGGGGCTGACGCCACGGTCGTGCTGATGAACCGGACCGCGGCCGAACTGAACGCACGCGACACAACGGCAGGGGATCCAAGTGGCCTGGACGCACCCGGGCAGACGACATCAGCATACGATCTTGCATTGCTGGGCCGGGCCGCGCTCGCCAATCCCATCGTCCGCAGGTTCCTGACCATCCCACGGGCGACCGTCCGCGGCCGGGACGGCAAGTCGTTCGAGATCCAGAACCACAATGACCTGCTCGCCTCGTATCCGGGAACGATCGGCGTCAAGAACGGATACACCGCCGCGGCGGGCGCCACCTACATCGGCGCGGTCCGGCGCGGCGGCCACACTCTCATCCTCACGATGCTGCGGGCAGCCCCGGCATATGCCAAGGAGGCCCGGCCGCTGCTCGACTGGGGATTCGCGAACGTCGACACAATCGCTCCGGTCGGACACCTTGTCGTCAAGAGCGACGAAACGCGCGGCCTCGCGATGGCTCCGGACGGATCAACCGTGGACGGTCTGGGACCGCTGGCCACCGCCGATGCTGGCACGGGAACCGGAGGCCGGCATGACACCGGCGCGCACGATTATGCTCGAAGGCAGTCACAACGGCGAGATATCGGCGACCACGGGATAGGACCAGCCACCTGGATCGCTATCGCGATCACACTGATATTCGGACTTTTCACTCTACGTAGGCGACTTTCGCGTCGGCACCTTTTCCCGAACAGCGACGCGTTCCCGAACATTGACGCACTGCCCGGTATGGCAGCCCGACCGCCCGTTCCCACAGCACACCTCCTGCGCTCGGGAAACGTCTCCACATCCCGCGTGCGGCTCGTGCCTCATCGACGAGGTGGCGGCGAGGACGGCACCCCAACACCCGGGCTGCGTGTCGGGACCGGCGGTGGCCCGTCATCAGCTGCCTCCCCGGCTGGAACGTCGGCACCGGCTGGCACAGCGGCACCGGCTGGAACGTCGGCACCGGCTGGAACAGCGGTACCCGACGGTGGTACATCGGACGAGTAGGGCGCGGTCACCGTCCACGCCGCTACCAGCAACGTCCAACGCATCATGATATTGATCCAGATCAACAATCCGACAATCACCGCGAACGTCCCGTAGACGGGGTTTCTCGTGGTCATGCCGACCAGCGCGGTCGCGAGAACCTTGAGCACCTCCACCCCGATCGCGCCGAACAGCGCGCCCGCCAGCGCACGGCGATGGTCGGTGATCCGCGGGAGCCAGACAAACAGGCAGCGGAAGAGTGCCACGTCCAGGGCCAGCGCGACGACGACAGCAAGTATCGAGGTCAGCGCTGTCGCCGCAGTGCTGCCAGCGAGCCCAATCCAGTGCAGAAACGTCCCCGAGACCGACGTGGCAACGCTGGTCACCGCAATCGACGCGAAGCTGATGAGACCGAGCCCGGCAAGGACGCCGATGTCCTTCACTCGGCGGATCACGACGTTTCCGACCTCCACGTCCTGATGCCACATGATTCTGATCGCGTCCCGCAGCGCGTCGATCCATGCCAGCCCGGCCAGCAGCAGACCGACCAGGCCGATCAGGCCGACACCGACCTTCGCGTTGCCGATACTGGCGATGTCCAGCTTGTCCGCAAGCCCCGGTAGATAACTGTTGATCTGCTTGGTCAGCTCCTGCCGAACATCCGGATAGGCGTCAACCACGAAACCTGCGATCGAGAAGGCGAGTGCGACCAACGGGAAGAACGAGAGGAAGGCAAAGTACGTCGCGGCAGCTGAAAGTCGGTCGCCGCCGTCCTCGGTGTACCGGTGGTAGGCGCGCAGCACATGGTCGATGAAGGGCCGCCGACGGCGCACGGCACCGGCTGCACCGGATGCCTTCCGCGCTCCGGAACGGAGCGCACTGATCGGGTTGTCCACCGGACCTAACTACCCATCAAGGACGTCCCTGTCACGGCCGATTCCACCCCGCGGCCGCCGGCTATCCGTCCGTTTTCGCCAGATTCCATACTCTACCGGGCCGCGGTCTATCCGGGCCGCGGGCGGCTCCCCAAGCCACGGAGACGGGTCCGTCGGCACCGCCGGCGAGGGCCCCGAGGCCGTCGCCGGCGGTGCCTGCCCACACCAGAGAACCAGAAAACGCCTATCCGCCCACCTCGGCTTCGCCACCAACCGGCGGATTGAGAGGAGTTTCCGAAGCGCCCGCGAACGCAGCCTGCTGAGCCAGTTCCCAATCCTTGGGGAACTCGATCGCTACGCGCCCCAGAGTGCCGCCGTCGGTCGTCGGGAAGCAGACCCCGGACATGTACGCGGACTCGTCGCAGGCCAGGAAGAGCGCGGCGTAGGCGTTGTCGAGCAGGTTCGGGGGACGCCGCAGCTTCAGGGGCATCGGAGCGTAGTCCGGGTTCCAGGGACCGGCCACCTCTTCGTAGGACCTGCCGAGCACCTCAGCGTCCGGCGGGAGCCCGAAATTCACGGACATACCGTGGGTCGGGCAAATCGCGTTGACCCGTATGCCGTAGCCGCCGAGGTCGAACGCGGCGCCCCGGACGAGCGCGTTCACCCCGCCCTTGCTCGCGGTGTAGATCGTGAACCTCGGGTACGCCGCCAGCGACGACGCCGACGATGTGACCACGATCGTCCCACCGCCCTGTGTCTTCATCGCCCTGGCCGCGTACTTGATGGAGAAGAAGACTCCCTTGAGATTGGTATCGTGGACGTGCGTCCAGCTCTCCTCGGTGGTGTCCTCGAGCGCGACAGTGCCCTGGCCCGGCACCGTGACCCCGGCATTGGCGAACATGACGTCGAGGCGGCCGAAATGCTCGACGGCGGTGGCGACTGCAGCGGCGACCTCACTTTCCACCGTGACGTCGGTTCGGCACGCCAACGCCCGACCGCCGCGCTCACCGATCAGGCTCGCGACGTCCTTTGCCCGTTGTTCGATGATGTCGGTGACGACGACCGTGGCGCCTTCACGAGAGAACAGCAGAGCGCTCTCCCGTCCTAACCCGGACCCGGCGCCGGTGATGACGACGACCTTGTCTTCAAGCCTCACCTGTACTCCTCGTCAAAAGTGGAAGCAGTCTTTCGGATAGCGAGATCGCGCGCTCGGGACACGCCTCCGTCCCATCGCGTGCCTGCTGCTCAAGAGCCGTAGGCACGCAGCGTTCCCAATATGGCAGTAGCCGGAATCGTCGCGCCCGTAGACGTCCGACCCGTAGACGTCCGACCCGTAGACGTCCGACCCGTAGGCGTCCGACCCGTAGGCGTTGCAGCAAGCCGTGTCCGAGGTACAGCGAAGGATCAACCTGCACATCGATCATGCCCTGGCCTCGCTCTCAGCCGAAGTACTGCTCCCGCCGTGGGGATGTCGCACACATCACAGTGAACAAATGATCATCTAGTGTCAAGATATCGTTGCTATCTAATTTGATCGGTGGACGTCGGCCCCGGCGGATGGGCCGTCGTCGGTCATCATGGTTGAGTGACCCAGGACTCCCGGTCCCGACGCAGCTCGGCGACTGTCCGCTCGCTGGTCCTGGGCGCCGCTCGGGAGCTCTTCGACGAGCACGGCTACGAACACGTCACCACCCGGGAGATAGCCGCCCGTGCCGGCGTGACCCAGGCGCTGGTGTTCCGACATTTCGGCACAAAGGCCAACCTCTTCGTCGAGGCTGTTTACCGACCGTTCTACGACTTCGTGGCCGAGTACGTGCGGCGATGGATCGAGCACGGGCACGGCGCCAGGAGCGCCGAGCAGACCACCCGGGACTTCGTCGGCGGCCTCTACCTTCTGCTCATCGATAACCACAAACTGTTGCTGGCGCTACCCGGAGGGCCGAGCGGAGGTTCACCCGAACTTCGCACCCGCGCCGGCGCCTTTCTCCAGGAGGTCTTCGACAAGCTGGAACGGGAGATCGAGGCCGAAGTGGCCGTGCTCGACGCCCCCGTGGTCGACGTGGCGCTGTCCGTTCGGTTCACCGTAGCGCTCGTCTACGGCGCCACCGTGTTGGACGACATGCTGTTTCCCGCCGGCCGACAGCACCCGACCAGAGCGCGCCTGGTCGAGGAAATGGCCGGGTTCGTGATTCGCGGCTCCGGCTCCG
>NZ_CAUVXO010000001.1:107864-111257 GCF_963555865.1 Protofrankia sp. Cr1 | reverse complement strand
CCACGCCGATCATGCCAATCGAGCCGATCATGTCAACCGAGCCGTCGACTCCCCGTCGCCGGCACCAATGACCGCGACCACGTCGTCGGACAGTTTCGGCCAGACATCAGCGGCCCAGGAACCGAATTCACGGTCGGTCAGGCCCACACACGCGCCATCCAGCGCCGGATCAACCCAGAGAAAAGTCCCACTCCGGCCGAAATGACCGAAAGTTTCAGGTGAATTTGCGTTCCCCGTCCAGTGCGGGTGTTTCCGCCCGCGGATCTCGAAGCCGAGCCCCCAGTCGTTCGGATTCTGCACACCGAACCCGGGCAGTACCCCGGCGGCAGCGGGAAAAGCCACCGATGTCGCCGCCGTGAATGTCTGCGCAGCGAGCAACCGCGGCGCCAGCAGTTCACCGGCAAAACGAAGCAGATCAGCCAGGGTCGATGACACCGCGTAGGCCGGCGAGCCCGCCAGCTCGGAGGCCATCATGCCCAGCGGCCCGAACACGGCCTCGGCGAGGTAGTCACCGAAAGCAATTCCGGACGCCTTTTCCACCGTCTCGCCGAGCACGTCGAAGCCGGTGTTCGAATACACCCGCCGTGCTCCGGGCCGGGTCACCACCCGGGTGCCGGAAAAGCCCAGGCCCGACGTGTGGGCGAGAAGATGGGCCACGGTCGAACCCGGGGGACCGGCCGGATCGTCCAAACCGATGGCGCCCTCCTCCACCGCGATCAGCGTGGCGTAGGCGGCGAGAAGCTTCGACACCGACGCCAACCGGAAGGACCTGTCCACGGCACCAACCGACCCACGCACCGTGACGGCGCCGCTGCCGTCGTGCACCAACACGGCAACGGCCGCGTTCTCGACTGGCCAGGAATCCACCTGCATGAGGGCATCCACGTGCCGAACTTTACGAACCCGGCCGGCCGGGTGCTCCTCGGGCTGGCTGAGAGACTGGGCGGATGTGGCAACACCGACACCTCCCGATGCCATGACCACACCCGAACCCGGCGTCCCGTCGGCAGCGGCCCGTGCGGCCGGTAGCGCCAGTGCCGCCGATCCGTGCGCTCCGGTCGGGTTGTCCGAGGTCGTGGACCTCCTCATCCTCGGCGCCGGACCAGCGGGCTGCGCCGCGGCGCTACGTGCACTGCAGCTTCGTCCAGATGCCCGGGTCGTGCTGGTGGACGCCGCGGACTTCCCCCGGGACAAGGCGTGCGGCGACGGCATCGCCCCGCACGGCCTGGACGTCCTGCGCGCCCTCGGCGTGTCCGATGCCGTGGCCGGCTACCTGTCGGTGGACCGGATGCGGCTGCGGACCCCCGGCGGCGCGGAGGTGGCCACCCCGTGCCGACGGGCGAACCACGTGGTACCCCGCACGGTCTTTGACGCGCGACTGGTCTCCGCCGCCCGCGCCCGGGGCGCCGTGCTGCTACGCCGACGCGCGCGGTCCGTCGTAGCCGGCGGCAGCGTGGACGAGCCGGTGGTGGTCGTCAACGATGACCTGCGAGCGCGGGTCGTGGTCGGCGCCGACGGTGCGAATTCGACCACCCGGCGTGCCCTGGGCATCGGGCCGAACCCGCCGGAGGCACTGGCCATCGCGGTCCGGGGGTATGCAGACGCGCCACATACCGGCGGCCCGCCCGAACAGCTCATCGAGATGACCGACGAGGGCTGGCCGGCGTATGCCTGGTCATTTCCGATCGGTGATGGCCGCGCCAACATCGGCTACGGGATGTTGCGATCGAAGCTCGCTGCGCTGCACGGCGATGCTGCCGGTCGCACGGTCCTGCACGGCACTCTGGCCCGGATGCTGCCCGACCAACCAGCGCATCCTGGGACGCTGCGCGCCCACCATCTGCCCCTGTCGACGTGGCGACCCCGGCAGCCCGATGGTCCGGTCCTGCTCGCCGGGGATGCCGCATCACTGATCAATCCGCTGACCGGCGAGGGGATCTACTACGCGCTGCTGTCCGGGTCACTGGCTGGTGAGGCCGCTGTGACCGCTGCACCGGCCCGGGCCGGCGCGGCTTATCGCAAAGCGCTTGATCGGGAACTCGGCCGGCATCTGCGACACACCGCCCTGTTGGCCGGGCTTGCCGGCCGGCGTCGAACCCTCATGGACTCAGCCGTCCGTGCAGCCCGCCACCGCACCGAACTGTACGACAACCTGGTCGAGATCGGTCTTGGGCGGGGAACCATCCCGACCGCCTCCGTAGCGCGCCTTGCTCTGCGAAAGCTGGCTCTGCCCGGATAGCGCAGCCGCCGGACCTGCCGGATCGGTTGTACCGATCCGGCAGGAATCCCGGCGGTCCCCAACGGTATTCCCAACAGGGTTCCTGACAAGACAGCCCAGCAGGATTACAGGCTTGCCACATCCGCCTGCTTGACTCGGACGGCCTCCGCGGCGGTGACGAGCGCAGCCTTCTCCGCTGCGGACAGGTCTATTTCCACGACCTTCTTCACGCCCCCGCGACCTATCTGGGCGGGCACACCCAGATAGACGCCGGAAATGCCGAACTCGCCATTCACCCAGGCGCATACCGGCATGACCGCGCCGGAGTCCTGCGCCACGGCCTTCACCATCCGGGCGGCGGCTGCGGACGGCGCATAATAGGCCGACCCGGTCTTGAGGAGCGCGACCACCTCGGCACCGCCGTTGCGGGTCCGGGTGACCAGCTCATCGATCGTGTCGGCGGGCAGCAACTCCGTGAGCGGCTTGCCGTCCACCGTGCACTGGGACGGCACCGGCACCATGGTGTCACCGTGCGAGCCCAGGGTGAGGGTCTGTACGGACTTCACCGGTACGCCCAGCTCCACCGCGACGAAATTGGTGAAGCGTGCGGTGTCGAGCATCCCGGCCTGACCGATGACCCGGCTCCGGGGGAACCCGAGAACGTTGGCGGCGAGCGCGGTCATCTCGTCCAGCGGGTTGGAAACCACCACGACGACGGCGTCAGGCGACGATTTCGCGATGCTCTCCGACACCTGCCGGACAATCTTCGCGTTGACCTCGATGAGGTCCATCCTGCTCATACCGGGCTTGCGGGGCAGGCCGGCGGTGATGACCACGACGTCCGAACCCTCGGTGTCGTCGTAGTCGTTCGTTCCAATCACCGTAGTCTCGAAACCCTCGACCGGGCGCGACTGGTTCAGGTCGAGGGCGATTCCCTGCGGTTTGCCCTCGATGATGTCCGTCAGCACGACCGTGTCGAAAATGTCGTACTCGGCGAGGCGCTGCGCGGTCGTTGAGCCATAGAAACCGGCCCCGACCACAGTCACCTTCCCAGCCATCGGCTGTCAGCTCCCCAACTTCTCGATGATGGCGCCGACGTATTCCGCCGTCCCCACCGCGGTGGTATCCGTACGGGTCGGCTTCAGATCGTATGTGACACTACGCTCTCCTGGATG
>NZ_CAUVXO010000001.1:101363-107386 GCF_963555865.1 Protofrankia sp. Cr1 | reverse complement strand
CTCACGAGCCCCCGGCCGGCACCGCAAGCGTCACGACAATGATTGTTATTCCGAGCAGTGCGAGCGTGGTGACATCGAACACCCTTCCTCGCGCCACGAGTAACCCGACCCGCCGGGTCGGCAGCAACAGCCGCGCCAGTGCGCCGGCAAGCAGCGCCGCACCGAGCCCGACCAGGCCCCGCCGCCAGTGGCTCGAGGCGACGACCACGAGGGCGACACCGACGACACCGAGCACGCTGGCGAAGACCGGCTCCCGTCTCGGCCACGACCACCATCGCGGCGCGGACCGACGGTGCCGCAGGTTCATGGCAGCGCCGCTGCGACACCGCGCAGGACATCCGCGGTCATCGTCAAGGCGTCGGCCGGGGTGAACGTCCCCCTGCGCGTGAGTTCCCCGCGCAGGTCCGAACCCATACCGCCCCGGACAATCAAGGTGTCGAGCGCATAGTTGCTTCCGAGCAGCTCGGGCACGTCCCTCCCCCTGGAGGCGTCCGACGATCATATGTCGAACAGGTAGGTCATCTCACCACACGACCACACGAAGCCCGCATGCGGCATGCCGGTTCGCCACCCATGCACGGCCGCGCGGGACCACATCCCGAATCGATCTTCCACAGAACGCACAACAGACCCAAGCTGTCCGCCTGACCTGGTGCGATGCACCTGGAAAGAGTTGCCGGTCAGGCCCGAAAGCGGTCTGCCCGCACCGCGTAAATCGCACGGGACGGCCGCATCGTCACGATCGCCGCACCGGATTCACAACCGTAACTACCCCCCGAGTGCAGGCGTCGTGCCCGACTAGGGCAGAATTCCGCCGCGAGTCCCCGAAGTGGGAGGGAGTGGGTCGTGGCAGACGAAACGCCACACAGCAAGAAACTGCAGGAACTGATGTTCCGGGCTTGGGAGACCTTCGGAGATGCCCGACATCTCGACAGCGATGACCGGGTGTTCGTCCAGGCTCTCGCGCGGCAGACGGCAGACAGGATCTCGGTCCTGTATGGCGCCAGCTGGCGGGAGGCGCTGGACTGGGTTGCGCAGCGTTATGTACCCAACGACGACGCACCCGGAGGCTCCATCCCGGCGTCATCAAACGGCACCACAGCAAGCGCGCGACGAGGAGCGGTGGCGGCGGTGGAGTCCACCGGCACCTCCATCTCGTGAAACGTTGGTGCCGTTCGGCCGGACACCGATGGTCCGAACGGCACCAACGACGAACACAGGCACCCCGAACCGATTACCGCGGTGTGGTCGGGCTTCGTCAGTTTCGGGCGCCGTTTCCGGTGACGGGCGGAATGCCGTCAGGATGCACACTGCTGTCAGTGCGCGAAGTGGCGGACGCCGGTGAAGTAGAGCGTAATCCCCGCTTCCCGCGCAGTGGCTATCACCTGTTCGTCACGCACGGATCCACCCGGTTCGACAACCGCGCGGATGCCGGCGTCGACGAGCACCTGCAGCCCGTCCGGGAAAGGGAAGTACGCATCGCTTGCAGCCACGGCGCCCGTCACCCGCTCACCGCCGCGGGCTACCGCGAGCATCGCGGCATCCACTCGATTCACCTGTCCCATTCCCACGCCGATCGTTGCGCCGCCCAGGGCTATCAGAATCGCGTTCGACTTGACTGAACGGACAGCCTTCCACGCAAATGCAAGATCATCTATGGTTGCCTCGTCGGCGGGCGCGCCCGCTTCCAGCGTCCAACCGGCAGGGTCGTCACCAACCGCGTCCAGCACGTCACGGGACTGCACCAGCAACCCGCCGGAGATCTGACGCATCTCAACACCGTGCGGATCCGACGACAGCGGGCATTCCAGCAGGCGGATCGAGGGCTTACCGGACAGGATCTCCGCGGCGCCGTCGGCATAGCCGGGTGCCACGACGACCTCGGTGAATATCTCCGCGATCTGCTTAGCCAAGGCGACGCTGACCGGTCGGTTTGTCGCGATGACCCCGCCGAAGGCCGACACGGGATCACATGCGTGCGCCTTGCGATGAGCCTCGGCGACATCACCGCCGATCGCCAGGCCGCAGGGATTCGCGTGCTTGACAATGGCCACGCATGGCTCGTGGAAGTCGCTCGCAGCGCGCCGGGCCGCCTCCGCATCAGTATAATTATTGAACGACATCGGCTTGCCGTGCAGTTGGCGGGCGCCCGCGAGCCCTGGAGCGCCGTCATCCGCCACGTACAACGCGGCCCGCTGGTGGGGGTTCTCGCCGTAGCGCAGGACCTCCTCCCGTCGCCATACCGCGGCGACCGTTTCCGGCCAGCCCGACTCGCGTGCGATCTCATCAGGCGCGAGGACACCGGCGAACCACGACGCAACCGCGACGTCATATGCGGCGGTGTGCGCGAAGGCGCGCGCGGCAAGGCGACGCCGCGCATCGAGCTCGAAGCCACCGGCCCGGATCGCGGCGATGAGCTCCGGGTAGTCCGCCGGCGAGACGACAACGGCCACGGACGGATGGTTCTTCGCCGCGGCCCGAATCATCGCCGGTCCGCCGATGTCGATCTGTTCGACCGCCTCGTCCTCGGACGCGCCGCCGGCGACCGTCTCCCGGAAGGGATAGAGGTTCGACACGACGAGGTCGAAAGGCTCGATGTCGAGTTCCGCGAGCGCCTTGGCGTGCTCCACATTGCGTAGATCCGCGAGCAGGCCGGCATGCACCCGTGGATGCAGGGTCTTCACCCGGCCGCCGAGCACCTCGGGGAAACCTGTGAGAGTGCTCACCGGCGTCACGGCCAGACCGTGGCGGGCGAGCACCTGCGCAGTGGACCCGGTGGAGATGACCTCCACACCGGCGTCGGTGAACGCGGCCACAAGTTCCGGCAGGCCGGCCTTGTCGTAGACGCTGACCAGCGCACGGTGGATGGGACGGCGGCCGGTGGCGACCAGCTCGCCGACAGCGGAGGTCTGCTGACTCTGTGCGGACGTCATGTCCCCTCCTCCGACCGGACGATCCGGCCGATCGTCTCCACGTACAGAACGCGTTCCACCGCCTGGATGCGTGCACGCAGAGTTTCTTCCGTATCGGACTCCGCCAACGCCACCGCCGCCTGCGCAAGAATCGGCCCGGTATCGACGCCCTCGTCAACCCAGTGCACCGTCACTCCGCTGACCTTCACCCCGTGCGCAAGCGCGTCGGCTACGGCGTGCGCCCCCGGAAACGCGGGCAAGAGAGACGGATGGGTGTTCACCGTCCGAAACCGCGCAATGACCTGCCTGTCCAGGATCTTCATGTAGCCGGCGAGTACCAACAGATCGGGAGCGTACACGGCGATCTTCTTCGCGGTGGCCGCGTTGAAGGCCTCCCTGTCCACGGCGTCCTCCAGGCGAACGACGAACCAGGCAACACCAGCTGCGGCCGCCCGCTCCTGCGCTCCGGTGCCGTACCGGTCGGTGCCCACAGCAACGACTTCGGCACCAAAAGATGGATCTTTACATGCGTCCAGCACGGCCTGCAAGGTGGTACCCACCCCGGAGGCGAGAACAACCAGTCGTGCGGGCACGGAACTCTCCGGTACGACGGGTAGGCGGCGGCTCGCCGGTGGACGCATGACCGTTCTGACTGTACTGACGTCGGCCGGCCTGCGCGCATCCACCAAGTGTCTGGTCACCGGACGGCTTCAGCGGCTGCGCAGCCGCCCGCGCGGGGTGCGGGAATGACCGGCGCCGGCGCATCCGGGCCCGGCTCGGCCCGGTCAACGCAGCCGCCCGCGTCGGCTTCGTGCTCAACACACGGCCCGCCCCCACGACGACTCCCGCAGTCGTGGCGATCACCGCTGACGCCCATGGAAACGGCCGCACAACCCGGCTGACCCGAGAGGTCGTCGCTACCCGCGTCGCGCCGGCCGAAGTCCTCCCCGTCAAGGAGGTCACCGGGTCGGCAGAGGTACAGCTCGGCGAGCCGCGTGAGCGTCCGGGTCGACGGTGCCCGCCCACCACGGCCAGGCCAGACCTCCCAGTAGGAAAAGGATTTTCCCGTCTTCGGCGGGCCCTCTCCGGACCACCGCACGTTCCACCGGCGGGCCGCCTCCTCCTGCGTCCAGCCGTGTGCGAACCGGAAGGCGACCCGCGCATTGAGGTGATAGCGACGCTGCCACTCCAGGGCGATGCCTCGATAGGACCAGCCGAGTGCCCGCAGGCGCCCCGATTCGGCCCGCAGCCCGGCGACACTGACAGCCATGGCGACCTCCCCGTAGTCGAACTGATGTTCGTACCATAGCGAAAAGGTCGGACATTTCCTGATGCCACAGACCTTGGTCGGGTGCACGCCGCAACCCCTTATGATGTCTGTTGTCGCGACTGGGAGGACCTGCCATGGTGATGCCGGAAGACCCGCGGCAGGCGCAGTGACCAGCGGCGCCTCGAGATCGGCCGACGATCCGCACACCAACGGTGATCGTTCGGGTGGGTCACACAACAGTCTTGGCCGGCTGTCCCTGGCTTTCGGCCTGCTCGGCGTCGCGACCTGCTGGATCGGAATCGGCGGTCTGGCCGGAATCGCCGCTGTGATCCTCGGCGTTCTCGGTCGTTCCCGCGCACGGCGGATGCACGGTGTAGGCGGCGGCATCGCAACAGCCGGATTGGCGTTGGGCGTGCTGTCCGCCCTCATCGCGCTGCTGCTTGTCGGCGGCAGCTGGACCTTCTACGAACAACACGGCGACGACCTGCGCCGTTATCAGGACTGTCGGAAGGACCCGAACCAGGACCCGGCCGTCTGCCGGCAACGCTTCAACGACGTGATCGGAGGTTCGTCCGGCTCCAGCCGGTGAGAGACCCGGCCACGAACAGCAGCCTCTGCGCAGGTCGCAAGCACCGCCGCCAGGCCCACCTCGGCCGTTGCGGCGAGACCGACCTGGATTCCCGGCGGGCCGAACGAAGCCAGCTCGCCCGTACCGAGCGACCCGCCGGAGGCCGCCGCGAGCCCCGCCATGGCGATCCCACACAGCACCGATGCCAGGCTGACCCGCGCCAGGCATACCGGTAGCGGGCGCGCTCCGCCGTCCCGTCGCACCATCCGGGCGGCAATGCAGCCGGCGGTGACGGGTCCCAGCGCGAACGCGAGCCAGACCGGGATGGACGCCCCGGTCGTCGGCAGGCCGGCGAACATGGGCAGTTCCGGGACGGCGCTGAGGTGAACTCCGAAGGGCCGGACGAACCCGTGCACGCCCGTGGCGAAGCCGGGTCCCAACGCGTAGGCGGCCGCCCACACGACGACATTGGGCAGCAGGGCCACGTGGATGAGGAGCACGCCGGTACCTCCGACCTGGCCAGGAGCCAGACGCTGCGCACTGCCAGCAATCTTCAGGATGTTCACGGCGAGGACGCCGACGGTGATCATCGCACCCGCCGCGATGATCACACCGACGGCGGCGCCGGCCGCGCTGAGCGTCGTGCGCACTACCGCGGGAACCCTCGCTGTCACGCCTGGGCGCCACTGGTCACAGGTGGCGACAAGGGCACCTGCCCACGCACCGGTCAGACTCATCGCAAGGGCGCCCAGGAGCGCCGACGGTATCGACGGATGCGCGGCGGAGTCATCCGCGGCGAGGGCGGTCAAGAGGGCAAAGATCGCGTAAAACGCGACCACCATGGCCACGGGCCGGCCGACCGACGACCGACGCGGCGTCGCCAGCCGGGCACCGCGGCCTCTGGTGGCGGCCAGGACATCGCGCCACCGGGGTACCTCCCCGGATGGCGACCGACCTCGGACAAGTCTGTGCCCAGCTAGCGCGGTCAGCGCGATCGGCAGCAGGGCAAGGCCGAACGGCACCAGAAAAAGATCACCGTCGGGCGTCGCAAGCCGTGTGCCATGGGCCATCAGCCACACGTCGGCTGCCACCCGCAACGCCGCGCCGCTCCCTGCCCGCGTCCGCTGGTCCGATACCCAGAACAGGACGACCACGATCTCGGTCAGGGCGAGGCCGGCGATCGGCGGCGTGGCCGCCGTCACAAGATCGCCACGAGCCGCTCGGACCGCCGTAAGGACCCGGCTGGCGCCGGTCCGGAGCATGCCGGTCCGGA
>NZ_CAUVXO010000001.1:97859-101067 GCF_963555865.1 Protofrankia sp. Cr1 | reverse complement strand
ACCGGCGCTACTGGTCCCGCTGTCCGTAGGGCGGCTGTCCGAAATCGCCCTGCGGCGGCTGACCATATGGCGATTCGCCCTGCGGCGGCTGGCCGTACGGCGACTGCGCATAACCACCCTGCGGAGGCTGGCCGTACGGGCTCTGTTGCCCGTACCCACTGTGCGGCGGTTGCCCATAGGCACCAGGCTCGCCATACCCACCGGGTATCGGACGACCCGAGGCGTCGTACCGAGCGCCGGGGCCGGGGGGGAACTGAGGGCGACCGCGAGAGCCCTGCCCTGGCAGGGTGTACCCGCTCGCGAGAACGCTGAGAACCGCGCAGACCGTGATCGCCATGGACGCTATGAGCCCGAGCCACAACCCCGCGGCACGGTTGAGGTTCTCAATACCGAGCAGCATCTTGAGCATGATCATGATTGTGCCGAGCCCCGCGAGCCCTGCGATGATCAGAACCCAGTCGGCACCCACGGCCGGCAGCTGAACGCGGGTGAAGGTCCGCACCACTACCAGACCGGTCACGAGCAGCCCGAGCTCCACGCCACCGTAGGCGAAGAACCCCACTCCCCACGCGTTCTCCCCGAACCTGCCGACCGAGAACCAGTCGAATAACGAGGCGACGAACAGGACGGCACCGGCGATGAGAACGCCAAGATCGTTATTAGGTACGTCACGACCGGCGAGACGTGGCACGGAATGACCCCACTTCATGCGATCAACGGTGACCTGATGGACCTATCCCCACCACGTTAGCCGTTGCACCCCAGAACGCTACTCTTAGAGCGCGAACGACATAACCGGGTGTGGCCCGCCGCCGACGCGACAGACCACACCCGGTTACGGGGTTTCAGAACGAACGCATGACGTCAGCCATCAGACGGGCAGTCTCCGAAGGAGTTTTGCCCACCCGCACGCCCGCCTTCTCCAGAGCTTCCTTCTTGGCCTGAGCCGTACCGGACGATCCGGACACAATAGCCCCTGCGTGCCCCATCGTCTTGCCCTCCGGCGCGGTGAAGCCCGCGACGTACCCGACGACCGGTTTGGTGATATGGGCCTCGATGTACGCGGCGGCGCGTTCCTCGGCGTCACCACCGATCTCACCGATCATCACGATCGCGTCGGTGTCGTCGTCGGCCTGGAACGCGTCGAGTGCGTCGATGTGGGTGGTGCCGATGACGGGGTCACCACCGATACCGACGGCGGTGGAGAAGCCGAAGTCCCGCAGCTCGTACATCATCTGGTAGGTCAACGTACCGCTCTTGCTGACCAGACCGATGCGACCAGGCGGGGTGATGTCCGCCGGGATGATGCCGGCGTTCGACTTGCCCGGACTGATGATGCCCGGACAGTTCGGACCGATGATCCGGGTCGTGTTGCCCTTGGACTGCGCGTACGCCCAGAAATCGGTGGTGTCATGCACCGGAACGCCTTCGGTGATGACCACGACGAGCGGGATGCCCGCGTCGATCGCCTCGATCACGGCGGCCTTGGTCCCCGCTGGCGGGACGTAGACCACGGAGACGTCCGCACCGGTCTTCTCGATCGTCTCGGCCACGGTCGCGAAAACCGGGACACCCTCGACCTCGGTGCCCGCCTTCTTGGGGTTGGTACCACCGACGATCAACGACCCCGCCCGCAGCATCCGGGCGGTGTGCTTGCGTCCTTCGGAGCCGGTGATGCCCTGAACCAGGATCTTGGACGTCTCGTCCAGCCAGATTGCCATTGTCGGAAGCCTCTTCCCGTCCGCTCAGGCCGCAGCCGCGGCGAGCTGGGCGGCGAGCTTCGCCGCACCGTCCATGGTGTCCACCGGCCTGACCACGTCGAGGTTCGCCTCGGTGAGGATGCGCCGGCCCTCGTCCGCGTTGTTGCCGTCCAGCCTCACAACCAGCGGCGTGGTGACGTCGCCGACGATCTCGAGGGCCTGCACGATACCGTTCGCGACCGCGTCGCAGGCGGTGATCCCACCGAAGATGTTCACGAAAACGCTCTTGACCGCGGGGTCGGAGAGAATGATCGACAAACCGTCCGCCATCACCTGCGCGGACGCGCCGCCGCCGATGTCGAGGAAGTTGGCGGGCCGCTGGCCACCGAACTCCTCACCGGCGTAGGTCACGACGTCCAGGGTGGACATGACCAGGCCGGCACCGTTACCGATGATCCCGACCTGGCCGGACAGCTTGACGTAGTTGAGGTTCTTCTCCTTGGCCCGCTGCTCAAGGGGGTCCACCGCCGCGACATCGACGAAGTCGGCGTGGTCCGGGTGTCGGAAGGACGCGTTCTCGTCCAGACTGACCTTGCCGTCCAGGGCCAACACGCGGCCGTCGGCGGTCAGGATCAGCGGGTTGACCTCCACCAGCGTGGCGTCGGACCGGACGAAGACGTCCCACAGCTTCACCAGGAGTTCGGTGGCGCCGTCGAGGGCTGCCTGCGGCAGCTTCGCCGCTACCGCGATCTGGCGGGCGACGGTCGCATCTACCCCGGTCAGCGGATCGATCGGGATGCGGGCAAGCGCGTCAGGCTTGGTCGCGGCAACTTCCTCGATCTCCATCCCACCCTCGCGGGAGCACATGGCGAGGAAGGTCCGATTCGCCCGGTCGAGCAGGAAGGAGGCGTAGTACTCCTCGGCGATGTCGCTCGCCTGCTCCACCAGTACCGAGTGGACAGTATGACCCTTGATGTCCATCCCAAGGATGGCGGCGGCCTTGGTGGTGGCGTCTGCCGGCCCGTCAGCGACCTTCACTCCGCCGGCCTTACCCCGGCCGCCGGCCTTGACCTGCGCTTTGACGACGACCCGCCCACCAAGATCGGTGGCGATGGCGCGCGCCTCGTCGGGGGTGGTGGCGACCTTGCCGGAAGGCACAGGGACGCCGTGATCGGCGAACAACTTCTTCGCCTGATATTCGAAGAGATCCACAGTCCGTCCAGTCGGATACGAGATCGGTGGTCAGGATCGAACGTTGAAGGTTCACAGAGACGAGAACCGTCCCAAGCCTACTGACGTGTCCGTCGCGGCAGCCGCGCTGGCTGCCGCGACGGACAGTCACGTATGTCCGGGACAGCACCATCATCACCCGCACCGGCCGTCGGGCGCCGCACTTTGTGGCAGCCGACACCGCGATCACACCGAACGCGCGTCCCCGATCGTGACGATCGCAAATTTTGCCCCGGACCATCCCGGTAACGGACGTGGCGCCGCCGCTGCCCCCACCC
>NZ_CAUVXO010000001.1:92009-97327 GCF_963555865.1 Protofrankia sp. Cr1 | reverse complement strand
TCCGGATCGGTCAGAGTGCGTGAACCGCTGCCACTCGCGAACGGATCCAGTCGACGATTTGACCCGTCGTCGCCCCCGGCGTGAATATCTCGGCGACCCCGAGCGCCTTCAGCTCGGGAATGTCCGCATCCGGGATGATTCCGCCACCGGTCACCACGATGTCGGTGGCGCCGCGTTCCCGCAGCAGCTCCATCAGCCGCGCAAACAGGGTCATATGTGCGCCTGAGAGCACCGAGAGCCCAATGCAGTCGGCGTCCTCCTGAATGGCGGTCTCCACGATCTGTTCGGGCGTCTGATGCAAGCCGGTGTAGATGACCTCCATACCCGCATCCCGCAACGCACGCGCGATCACCTTGGCACCACGATCATGGCCGTCGAGACCCGGCTTGGCAACCACTACCCGGATCCGCTCACCGTTTCCGCTCACGCCGCCTCCTTGCGATCCGTGACATCGACTTCCGTGACAGGGTGCTTAGAGCGACGCCCGGCCGGCTCGCCGGCTCGCCGGCTCGCCGGCTGGATCGCCGTATGCACCCATCAACATCCGGGAGACAGACCCTAGCGGCGCACGCCCGGACAAGCACGCTGTTGCCGGTCTGACCGCCACGGCCCGCACCAGGAGCCCGACCCGCACCGCGAGCACGGCCTACGAGCAGCACGGCCTGCGAGGTCAACCCGATGATCGGGGCCGGCACGGCTATCGGGGCCGGCCCGGTCATCCGGTCACGTCTGGCGGAGAAACAGTCGACAGCCATCACGTCCGTTTGTACTCTCGGTCACAGTGGACGTCCTAGTGATCCACAATGCGTCCGGCGGCACGAGGGGTCACGAGGAGTGTGGTCAGCAGATCTTTTCGCGATCCGCCAACCACCAATGATCACACTGTTCCGGTTGGCCGGTTCTTCCGACGGCTATCCACGCACGGACGGGAGACGGGTAATCGGAAAACGTCAACTGGGCCGGACCGACATCGCGGTAGCCAGGATCGCCAGATCCTTCGGCACAACCACGGCCCGCCACGGCTCGAAAGTGACGCGTGGGCTGCTCGACGTGCCCGCCACGGTTCGCGGGATGGTCGTGGAAGCCGCCTGGCTGGCAACCCATGTCGCCTTCTATCCGGTCGGGGTCCTCTCGGAAAAACTGCGTGAACCCGCCGACCGCTACACCCTCGAAGGGCTCTCACCGCTGCGCCGCGGCCTTCTCGTCGGCGACATCGAGGCTGCGAGCACGCCGATCCTGCTGGTACACGGCCTGATCGACAACAGGTCCATCTTCACCCGGCTGCACCGATCGCTGCGCCGACGCGGCTTCGGACACGTCGCAACGGTGAACCTGCCTCTGTTCACCTCGGACATACCGACAGCGGCCAGCCGGCTTGCCACGATAGTCGAAACAATGTGCGAACAGACCGGGTGTGGGCGCATACACATCGTCGCCCACTCACTCGGCGGCCTCGTTGCACGCTACTACGTCCAGAAACTGGGCGGCGACATACACGTCCACACGCTCGTGACGCTGGGAACTCCGCACGAAGGCACCCGTCTTGCTCGGGTGGTCCCCCCGATGGTGCCGTACACCCTGCTGCGTCAGCTTCGCCCCGATTCGGATGTGATCCGGGAACTGGCCGAACCAGCTCCGGGTTGCCAAACGCGTTTCCTGGCGTTTTCCGGCGATCTGGACACGGTGATCCGCCCAACCGAGTCAGCCCTTCTTCACCATCCGGACCTCAGCGTCCGCAATGTTCGCCTTCCCGGCGTCGGCCATCATTCGCTCCCGTTCAACCTCGACGTCGTCCATCAGATTGCGACCATGCTGGCCCATCTCGACGATGCCGCGGAACATCCCGCCGCCGGCCAGGACGGCCAAAAAAGGAATCTTCCCGAGGCGGCGGCACGGACCGAAGCGCTGTAAGAGCGCCCGACAACCGGGGCGTGGATCAGGGATCGGGGCCGGAACCCATCCGACATGATCGAATTGTGACGCCCACGACTGCGATGAAAAAGACCCACATTACACCTACCACTGCAACGCCTGTCTGGTCGGGGGTGGCGGCAAAGTCCGGTTTGGCCGGTGTAGCGTCGTAATCGGTTTGCGGGATCCCCCCTCCTGCCGCGTGGTGCCGCGGCAGGAGCCTTGTCGACCAACAGGAGCGTGAGTCCGGGTTGTCGCAACCCCCTGCCCACGGCTCCGCACGGCACCGCGGCCACGGCACGCCTGCAAGGCGTGGAATCCCGTTGGGCCTCGGCCGGCGGGCGGCGTCACTGGCGCAGCTACGCCGCACCGGCGTTGCCTCGGCCGTCGTGTCCACCCTGGGCATCGCCATGGTCAACACAACCGGCATCGCGCACTCCGAACCGCCAGCCGTCGCCCAGCTCGGGATCGCCGGGACGGTTTCTGCGGGGTCGGCCGCCGGCCCGACCGGGACCGACGACCTGAGCGACCCGGCCCTCGTAGGCCAGGTTGACAGCGACGGCGCAGCCATGCAACGCCGGGCGGAGACGGACCGAGTCGACCGCGACGAGGCGCTGGCCCAGTTGTCCATCCTGCTCGTGCAACGGCGAAATGCCGCCGAGCAGACCACGCGCAAACAGGACGAGACGCTGGGTTGGGTGCGCCCTATCGAGGCCTACCTCACCCAGCGGTTCGGCGGCGCCAACGGCCACCCAGGAATTGATCTCGGCGCCGCCCTTGGAACCCGGATTGTCGCCGCCCATGGTGGCACGGTCATCTATGCGGGATGGGAGTCCGGCTACGGCAACTTCGTACAGATCCTGCACGAGAACAAGATCGTAACCTGCTACGGCCACCTGTCACGCATCGACGTTCGGGTCGGCCAGGTCGTCACCACCGGCCAGCAGATCGGCCTGGAAGGTTCAACCGGCCACTCCACCGGCCCACACCTGCACTTCGAGGTCCGGCTCAATGGACAGGACGGCATCAAGATCGATCCGCTGGCCTGGCTCGCCGAACACGGCGTGACCTATTGAGCGACAGATTCCAGCGACGCCCATGATGGCCACCGCCGACCCTCAGAGCTTTTCAACAGGGGCGTAGCGCAGGAGCAGCCGCTTGGTCCCCGTTCCGTCTCCGAAGTCGATGCTTGCCTCGAGATTGTCACCGGACCCCGCCATCGCGACGACCTGACCCATGCCAAACGTGTCATGGTTGACCCGGTCACCCGTGGCAAGATCGGGCATCGGGCGTGGAACCGGCGCCGGACGGCGTCCGGGCAGGCCACCGGCCTTCGCCGTCGACGACCCGGCGGATGCCGAGCCCCACACCGACGCCCGCGGCGCGGCCACCGTCGACGGCGGCCGGGTGCTGCCCTGCCAGTTGACCAGCTCCGTCGGCACCTCGTCGAGAAAACGCGACGGCGGGTTGTACGCCGGCTGGCCCCAGGCGCTGCGAACGTGCGCCCGCGTCAGATACAGCATCGCCCGGGCTCGGGTGATGCCGACATAGGCGAGGCGACGTTCCTCCTCCAGCTCGGTCGGGTTGCCCAGCGTGCGGATGTGCGGGAACATCCCGTCCTCCAACCCGGTCAGGAACACCACCGGGAACTCCAGTCCCTTGGCGCTGTGCAGGGTCATCAACGTGACGGCCCCGGTTCCGCCTTCCGCCGGATCGGGTATCTGGTCGACATCGGCCACCAGGGAGACCTGCGCAAGAAAGTCGGCGAGCGAACCCTGCGGGAAGCGCTCGGTGAACTCCCGGGCCACGCTGAGGAGTTCCTGGAGGTTCTCCACCCGGCCCTCAGCCTCGATGGTGTCCTGAGTAGTCAGTTCGGCGAGGTACCCGGTTCGTTCCAGGGCCGCCTCCAGCACCGCGACCGGACCGGCGGCCACGACCGCCCGAAGTTCGGAAAGAAGATCCACGAAACCACCGACCGCGGTTGCGGAGCGGGCGGTCAGGCCTGGGACCTCCGCCGCCCGGCTCAGGGCGTCGGCGAACGGAATCCGCTGCTGTTCGGCAAAGGTGGCCAGCGTTGTCTCGGCGCGGTCACCGATGCCCCGCTTGGGTACGTTGATGATGCGTCGCAGGTTCACCGTGTCCGCCGGATTGGCCACCACCCGCAGATAGGCGAGGAGATCCCGGACCTCCCGCCGTTCGTAGAAACGCACCCCGCCGACCACCCGGTAGGGCAGCCCGACCCGCATGAACAGTTCTTCAAAGACACGGCTCTGGGCGTTGGTGCGGTAGAAGACGGCGACGTCACCCGGCCTGGCTGTTGCCGCGTCGGTGAGCCGATCAACCTCGGCGGCTACGAACGCGGCCTCGTCATGCTCACTGTCCGAGACGTAACCGACGATCTTCTCGCCGTCGCCGGCGTCCGACCACAGCCGTTTGGGCTTCCGCTGCCCGTTACGGGCGATCACCGCGTTGGCCGCCGACAGGATCGTCTGCGTGGAGCGGTAATTCTGCTCCAGCAGGACCACGGTCGCCTCGGGGTAGTCCTGCTCGAACTCGACGATGTTGCGGATGTTCGCGCCCCGGAAAGCGTAGATCGACTGATCGGCGTCACCCACCACGCACAACTCGGCCGGCTCCACACCATGATCGTCGGCGTCCGGACGGACCAGCTCGCCGTCCACGGTCCGGGGGGACGCGCGCCCGACCAGCTCCCGCACGAGCACGTACTGAGCATGGTTGGTGTCCTGGTACTCGTCTATGAGGACGTGCCGGAACCGGCGCCGGTAGTGCTCGGCGACGTCCGGGAAAGCCTGCAGCAGGTTCACGACGGCCATGATCAGATCGTCGAAGTCGAACGCGTTCGCCTCGGCAAGCCGGCGCTGGTAGCTGCCGTAGGCCTCGGCGGTGGCCCGCTCAAGATGATTGGCCGCCCTGTCCCGGGCGGTCTCCCAGTCGACCAGCTCGTTCTTGAGATTGCTGATCCCGGCGGCGAGCGCGCGGGGCGGATACCTCTTGGGATCGAGGTCCAGGTCGCGGGCGACCAACGCCATCAACCGCTGCGCATCCGCCGCATCATAGATCGAGAAGCTGCTGGTGAACCCGAGACGCGTTGCTTCCGACCGCAGAATGCGCACGCAGGCCGAATGAAAGGTACTGACCCACATCGCCCGCGTCCGAGCGCCGACCAGGGCGGTGACCCGCTCCTTCATCTCGTTCGCGGCCTTGTTGGTGAACGTGATCGCAAGAATCTCACTGGCGCGGACCCCGCGTGCGGCCAGCAGGTAGGCGATCCGGTTCGTGAGCACCCGCGTCTTGCCCGACCCCGCGCCCGCCACCACGAGCAACGGCGAACCGGCATGGACGACCGCGGCCCGCTGCTGCGGGTTCAGGCCCTCCAGCAGAAGATC
>NZ_CAUVXO010000001.1:90005-91561 GCF_963555865.1 Protofrankia sp. Cr1 | reverse complement strand
TGGTCGAAGTCGGCGTACGGACCACCGAATAGGGTACTCATAGTGAATCGATCATACGTTCGACGTCCGACAGTTCTGGCAACGATGCACACTCGACACCCTACGAGGCGCCGGCCGGCCTCACGACAGGGCGTAGTGCGGATCGGCGTCCGGTCCGATCCGACGCCCGGACGATACCGGAATCGATCAACCGCGCGAGCAGGTGGCCGGCCGCCGGGATCAGGACGATCACGGATGGTCGGTTTGACGACCATCGGCATGCGCGAGCATCCTAGGAAGGTGGCGCAGCATCTTATGATCATTTTTGAGGCGTGCGAGCCCGTCTGACGAATCCAGCACTCCGGGTCCGCGCGCCTTGCCCTCCTGCCGTTCCGGCGGGGGGCTTTTTTGTTGCCGCGGCCACTGCGGAAGGTGGCCGCCGAGCCATCGGGAGAGCAGCGATGAGCCGACCAGCCGTCACCCAGGCCCCGACCACCACCGACGATGCCGATACCGACGCCCCATCAAGACCCGGCCCGCCCGTAGCCGACCAGCACGCCGGCTGGTCGGCCGTCGACCGGGCCCGCGTCGATCCCGCCGACATCGATGTCGACCGGGCCGCGGCGGTCTTGGCCGAGGTCGCCCGACGCACCCGGGTAGTGCGCGGTACGCACCTGTCCCGGCTGACCGGCATGCCGGTCTGGTTCAAGTGCGAGAACGAACAGCGCACCGCCTCGTTCAAGGTGCGTGGCGCCTTCACCCGGATCGCCCTTGCCGACCCTGACGTGCGCGCCCGTGGCGTGGTCGCGGCCAGCGCTGGGAACCACGCCCAGGGCGTGGCCTACGCGGCGGCCCGCTTTGATGTCCCCGCGACAATCTTCGTTCCGGCGGAGGCGAATACGACCAAGATTGCGCGAACCCGGCGATTCGGCGCTCGCGTCGAGCTCGTTTCCGGTGGCGTCGACGCCGCTCTGCTTGCCGCGGAGGCTGCTGCGCACGACCTCGGTGGCCTGCTCGTACACCCCTTCGACGACCCGTTGGTAATCGCCGGTCAGGGCACGATCGGGCTCGAGCTGATCGAGCAGCTACCCGGGCTGCGTACGGTTCTGGTCAGCGTCGGCGGCGGCGGGCTGATCGCGGGCATCGCCACGGCACTGCGCCAGCGCCGGGCCGATGTGCGGGTGATCGGTGTCCAGGCGGCGGGCGCTCCGGCATTCGCCCGCTCCTGGCGCTGCGGGCAGCGGCTGCGGGTACCGGCGACGACAGTCGCGGACGGCATGGCTGTGAAGAGTCCGGGCACGCTGACCCTGGCTCTCGCCTCGAATCTGGTGGATGACATGGTCACGGTGGACGAGGAGGCGTTCTGGGAGGCGATGGTGCTGCTTGCCCGTGCCGATGGCCAACTGGTCGAGCCCGCCGGCGCCGCCGGGGTTGCGGCGCTGCTACGTCATCCGGGCCTCGCGCAGGGCCCGACCGCGGTGGTCCTCTCCGGTGGAAACATCGACCAGGTGACCGCCACCCGCGTGCGGACTCTGGCGGCCGAGTCCCTGCAGACGCCCGCAGCCTGAACGAGCCGC
>NZ_CAUVXO010000001.1:85298-89588 GCF_963555865.1 Protofrankia sp. Cr1 | reverse complement strand
GGACACACCGCGCTCGGCGCGCTACTCCCACTCGATGGTGCCGGGAGGCTTCGAGGTGATGTCGTACACCACCCGGTTCACCTGGGCGACCTCGTTGACCACCCGGTTGGAGATGCGTTCGAGCAGTTCGTAGGGCAACCGAGCCCAGTCGGCGGTCATCGCGTCCTCGCTGGTGACCGCACGCAGGACCACCGGGTGCCCGTAGGTGCGCTCGTCCCCCTGCACCCCCACCGAACGGACATCAGCCAGCAGCACCGCGAACACCTGCCAGATCTCACGGTCCAGCCCGGCACGATGGATCTCCGCGCGCACGATCGCATCCGCGGCCCGCAGCGCCTCCAAGCGCTCCAGGGTGACCTCACCGATGATCCGGACAGCAAGGCCCGGCCCGGGGAAGGGCTGTCGCCAGACGATTTCTTCGGGCAGCCCGAGCTCCTCGCCGAGCCGACGGACCTCATCCTTGAACAGCATGCGCAACGGCTCCACGAGGTTGAAGCGCAGATCGTCGGGAAGCCCACCAACATTGTGGTGCGACTTGATCTTCGCTGCGGTCGGTGAGCCGGACTCGATGACATCCGGGTACAAGGTCCCCTGTACGAGAAACTCGATCTGAGCTCCCTCGATCTCGGCCCGCGCCTCAAGCTCGCGGGCCGCGCCCTCGAAGACCCGGATGAACTCCCGGCCAATGATCTTGCGCTTGCGTTCGGGGTCGGTGACACCGGCAAGCGCGGCGGCAAACCGGTCGGCTGCCCTCACATGGACCAGCTCGACCCCGGTCGAGGCGACGAAGTCGGTCTCCACCTGTTCAGCCTCGCCCGCCCGCAACAACCCGTGATCGACGAACACGCAGGTCAACTGATCACCTACCGCCCGGTGCACGACGGCCGCCGCCACCGCCGAATCCACCCCGCCGGACAGTCCGCAGATCGCCCTGGCAGCACCGACCTGGGCGCGCACCGCCGCCACCGCCTCGTCCGCGATGTTGAGCATGGTCCAGTTCGGTCGGCACCCGGCACCGGCGAACAGGAAGTGCCGCAGGATGTCCAGGCCCCAGTCGGTATGCACGACCTCCGGGTGAAACTGGACGCCGAACAGCCGCCGCTCGGTGTTCTCGAAAGCCGCGACCGGAGTCGACCGGGTGGCCGCGGTCACCACGAAACCCGGCGGCGGCGCCGTCACCGAGTCACTGTGGGACATCCACACCTGCTGGGCAACCGGCAGATCCGCGAACAGGACGCCCGGTGCCGCGACCGCGAGCCGGGTCGCGCCGTACTCCGCCGTACCCGTGCGCGCGACGGTCCCAGCCAGCGCATGCGCCATCACCTGATGGCCGTAGCAGATGCCCAGCACGGGGATGCCGGCACGAAACAGGGCCGGATCCACCTCAAGGGCACCCGGGGAGTACACCGACTTCGGCCCGCCCGACAGAATGACCGCGGCGGGACGCCGGGCAACGATCTCTTCGACCGGAAGGTCCCACCGCACGATCTCCGAATACACGTGGCACTCGCGGACCCGCCTGGCGATGAGCTGAGCATACTGGGCACCGAAGTCCACGACCAGAACCCGGTCGTGGACGGAATGGGATCCCGAATCGGTACCGGTCGAACGTCCGGCGGGCTGCGGGGCTGCGGTGTTCACGGCGCCAGCCTACGAAGCCGGCAGACCGAAAGCCGGGCGATCATGGCTCTTTTCCCACGGCCGGCGGCACGGGACACCGCCCAGGGCAGCCGCAGGTGTCACAGGTGTGCCACAGACTGTGACACGACTGTGGTACCGCGACGACGGGGAACCATCGTCCGAGTAGCCTGAGCGATCGTCACGATCCCGGCATTCATCAGTGCCATCAAGCCGTGTCCGCCCGGCCACCCATAGGTTCGGCGAGAAGGGCGTCGGCCGCATCGAGTCGGAACTGGACAACAGTTCCCCGGTCTCCGGCGGCGCCGAAAGAACCATGATCGGATCTTCTTTGGGCGGCTAACCTAGGGTAGGCGTCTTTCGGGCCGCCTGTCCGTACCGCTAAGGTGCCAGTCGAGGGACATCCGGACCCGATACCGAGCCATCCTGGTACGACGTGTTCCGGGAGGCTGGCGGAGAGGTTGCGAAGGTACGTGCGCAGACAACCGATAGCCAGCAAGGGCGTCGACGCGCCCACGGCATCCCAGGTGACGCCGGAGGAACCCGCCGACGGTGGCGGGCATCGCGTCGACGCGGCCGCCATTGCGCTGCCGAGACCCGGCGGCCTACGGCGGATAGCGGCGAACCTTGCCACTCCGTCGAACTGGCGGGTCCGGACCAAACTGATCGCGATTCTCGCCGTCCCAATGATCGCCATCCTGGTCAACGCCTCCCTGGGTGCCAATACCGTCCTTAGCAGCACGCGGGAGATCAACCGGGTCCGGGACATGATCCAGATCGCTCGCGGCGCCACCACCCTCGTGTTCGAGTTGGAGCGGGAACGTACCTACACGGTCGGATATGTCGCGAGCTCGGGACAACAGCGTTCCCTCGATGCGGTCAAAGCGGCACAGACACGGGTCGACCAGGCGGCCAGGGACTACGAGGACGCCACCAGGGGACGCCAGAACGCCTTCAGCGACCAGACCCGGGCGGCAATCGCAGCAGCAGCCAACCGGCTTTCCCGACGAGAGAATGTGCGCGCGACAGCGCTGACCATCGTCTCGCCGAACTCCGTCGAGGTGGCCTATACGGCCATGATCAACAGTCTTGTCAACCTGGTCGCACTCATTCCACAGGGTCAGGACGACGGGTCGCTGCTCGCGGACGTGGTAGCCACCGACGCGATTGTGCGCTCCGGAGAGCTCCTGGCTGCCCAACAGGCGCTGATCTACGGCGTTCTACAGAAACAGCAGTTCGACAGCAGCGACTATCGCACGTTCGTCGGGTTCGGCACCGAGCGAGAGAGCCAGATTTCTCGCTTCGAGGGCACGGCCACCCGCCTGCAAAGCGACCTGTACCGCACAACCGTCGCCGGTCAGGACGTGTCCCAGGCCAGCGATGACGCGCAGACAGTCCTTACGGGACGAATCGGGCAAACCCCCGATATGGACGCCCAAAAATGGCTGCGGTCAACCCAGCAGACGATGGACCTCAACCGTAAAGTCACCACCTCGCTCCTCAACGACACCGACAACCGAGGCCAAACACTTCGTTCGACTATTCAGCGCAAGGCGCTGGTGTCCGGCCTGCTCATCGTTCTCATCCTGGCCACCGCACTCCTCGCGGCAATGGTCGTGGCCCGCTCCCTGGTGCGTCCGCTGCTCGGATTGCGTGCGGCTGCCCTCGACATCGCGGGACACCGCCTACCTGAGGCCGTCCGCCGCCTGCGCGACTCCACCGAACAGGACATCGACCCCGACATCCAGCCGGTCGGTATCGACACCGAGGAGGAAATCGGTGAAGTCGCCCGTGCGTTCGACGAGGTACACCGGGAAGCCATTCGTCTCGCCTCCGAACAGGCGGTTCTGCGGAACAACGTCAACGCGATGTTCGTCAACCTGTCCCGACGAAGCCAGGGCCTGGTCGAACGGCAGCTGCGGCTGATCGACGATCTGGAGAACCGGGAGCAGGACCCCGACCAGTTGTCCAACCTGTTCAAGCTCGACCACCTCGCCACCCGTATGCGCCGGAACAACGAAAGCCTGCTGGTCCTCGCCGGCACCGACACCGCCCGCCGATGGACCCACCCCGTCCCGCTCAACGAGGTCGTCCTCGCCGCCATCTCCGAGGTCGAGCAGTACACGAGGGTGAAGCAGTCGGCTGCGGCTCCAGTCTCGATCGCCGGACACGCGGTGAGCGACGTCGTGCACCTCATCGCCGAGCTGCTGGAAAACGCGACCTCGTTCTCGCCACCGGCAACAGAGGTGCTGGTCACCAGCCACTCGCTCGGCCCCGGCGCGGGAGCAATGATCGAAATCGAGGACCGCGGCATCGGCATGCCGGCCAAGGATCTCGAACGCATCAACGACCGCCTGGCCAATCCACCGGTCGTCGACGTGTCCGTATCCCGGACGATGGGTCTGTTCGCGGTAGGTCGGCTGGCCACCCGACATGGCATTCGGGTCCAGCTGCGGGAATCGACGTCCGGCGGCATAACCGCCGTGGTACGGCTACCAGCCAAGGTTGTCGCCGGTGACGCGTCGTCAACCGCCCCTGCGCGGCCCACAGCCAGCGTCGGCGGCGGCCGTACATCGGCTGGCAACCGACCGGCACTCGACAGCGGCTTTCCCGCCGCCATAGCCAACGACAACGCAATGGCGGCCGGTAACT
>NZ_CAUVXO010000001.1:71018-84962 GCF_963555865.1 Protofrankia sp. Cr1 | reverse complement strand
ATTCACCTCCGTTCCGCCCTCGGCGACGCCGAACATGAACACAGCCCGCGGCGACCAGAGCTGGGGACGCCGTACCGGGACCGACGGCGCACCGACCGACGGCGCGTTCAGGCCGCAGGGAGGCGACAGGTTCGCCGCCAGGCCCGGCAGCTTCGGGCCTGCGGAACTGGAGCCGGGTGGCCGGTTCGGCGGTACTGGTCCGCCCGATGTCACCACCGGCAACCGGCCGGGCGTCGACTCCCCATTCGCGGCCGGACCGGCCAGCAACAACTATGAGATCCCCCGCGGGCCGAGCGCGCCACGATGGCCGAGCCCGTCCGATACCGGACCAACAAGCACCGGCCCCGGCGGTACCGGCCCGATCGGGCTCCAACCGTTCAACGCCGAACCGTTCAACGCCGAACCGTTCAACAGTGGACCGTTCAACACCGGCCCGATCGGAACCGGCCCGATCGAGGTCGAGCCGTTCAACACCGGACCGATCGGCATGGGTCCCGACCTCGAGACGTCGGGGCTCGGGGCTCGCGCCGTCCCGGACACTGCATGGGCCACCCCGACGACGGGTCCCGAGCCCGTTTTCGACCGGACTGCCTCGGCATCCGATGCATACGGCACCGATCGCTCGCACGGTGCCCTGCCCGTGAACAGCGATCTGGCTGACGATCTCGGCCCAGGCCGGAGTCACGACCCGTTGGACGATCCGTCCAACGTCTGGATGAACGAGTCAGAGGAACAGGAACGGGAGCAGGAGGCGGAGCGGGAGACGGACGACGCCGACACAACTCCGATCTTCGACTCGGTCTCGGCCTGGTTCCAACGACGCTCCCCCGCACCGCCGCTCCCGACCCGGCGTGCCGCGCCGCAGTCCCCGCTGCGCCGGCCAGGGCCGACGATCCACCGTGGTCCCGCAATCCAGCGTGGCGACTCACGCCCGCCGGAGTCATCGGGCCGTCCAGGCGGACGCGGTGCCACGATTGCCGGCGGCGACAGCACACGTCCCGCTCCGGCGTCGTCCTTCCCGCCCCCGGGCCACATTCCGGCACCGGCCAGCGGCCAGGACATACCGGCCCCTGACCTACCGGCGCGCGCGGGTGCCGGTAGGGCTGGTCCCCCGGCCTACTCGCCAGGACCGATGTCGAGCCCGGTGGCTGCCGGTGCCGGTGTCAGTACCGGCAATGCCACGACGGCCTCCGCCGGCGCGGACGCAATGTCATGGTCCTCCGCCGGTGACGCCGGTTGGCAGGCTGCCGAGGCGACCCGCCAACCCACTCCCGGCGGGACGACTCGCGCTGGTCTGCCGTTGCGGGTCCCGATGACCAACCTCGTACCGGGCAGCGCCGAACCCGGACCACGACGTCGCCCACCGGAGGCACCCATCCGGTCTCCCGAAGCAGTCGGTGGCCGGCTTGCCAGCTTCTACCAAGGTGTTCGGCAAGGGCGCGACGTCATCAACGACGCCGCCCCCACCCATCGTCGGGACACCCAGGAGGACATGTGACGCCCATGAGCTCAGACGCACAGAACCTCAACTGGTTGATCAACAACTTTGTTGAGAGAGTACCCGGTGTCGCGCATACAGTGGTGGTCTCCGCGGATGGTCTGCTCCTGGCCGTATCGGACGGATTCCCGCGCGACCGTGCGGACCAGTTGGCAGCCGTCGCCTCGGGTCTGGTGAGCCTGACCCAGGGTGCCGCTCGCGTCTTCGAAGCGGGCAACGTGACGCAGACGGTCGTCGAAATGGAGCACGGCTTTCTGTTCATCATGGCTATCAGCGACGGAGCGAGCATGGCGGTCCTTGCGGCACCATCGTGCGACATCGGACTTGTGGGGTATGAGATGGCACTGCTGGTAACCCGGGCCATGGACGTTCTGACGCCGGCGCTAAGGGCCGAGCTGCAGGGGATCCTTCCGCGGTGAACCGGCGGGAGCACAGGGGGTCAGGGTGAGCATCGATCCCGAGAATGCCCCCGGACCGGTTGTCCGCCCGTATGCGATGACCGGTGGTCGGACGCGCTCACGGTACGAACTTGCCATCGAGGCACTTGTCTTCACGACGACTCTCGGTGAAGATCGGGCACTTGACCTTGCCCTAGAGCAACAGACAATTGCCGCCATGTGCCGGCACGTGCGATCGATCGCAGAGATCGCCGCCGGCCTGCGGGTTCCCCTCGGCGTCGCAAGGGTGTTGGTAGGCGACATGGCGGACGAAGGTTACGTCCGGGTACACCAGCAACCGGACCGCGACGAGGCGCCAGATCTCGCGCTGCTCGAAAGGGTTCTCAGTGGCCTTCGAAAACTCTGACCGCCGACGGGTCAACTCGTCCGTCGCCACGACATCAGTCAAGATTGTTGTTGCCGGCGGTTTCGGTGCCGGCAAGACGACCTTCGTGGGTTCGGTATCGGAGATTGTGCCCCTGCGCACCGAGGCTGTGATGACCGAAGCCGGGGCGCACGTCGACGACCTGACCCATCTGGCCGACAAGACGACCACCACGGTCGCCATGGACTTCGGACGGGTCTCCCTGGATGATGACCTGATCCTGTATCTGTTCGGTACGCCGGGACAGTACCGTTTCTGGTTCATGTGGGACGACATCGTCCGCGGCGCGATCGGCGCCATCGTGCTGGCCGACACGCGGCGGCTCGCCGACTGTTTCGCCGCCGTTGACTACTTCGAACAGCGACAGCTGCCTTTCGTCGTCGGCGTGAACTGCTTCGACGGCATCCTGCGGCATTCCATGGACGATGTCAGGGAAGCCCTGCAGATCAACCAGGCCGTACCGATCATCACCTGCGACGCGCGGAACCGTGACTCGACGAAAAGCGCCCTGATCTCGGTGGTCGAGCACACCATGTCCCGAGCGGTGGCGCGGGCCTGAACCCGGGTTCGCGTCCGGTCGAAGGCGACACGAGGCAATACTGGTCGAGTCGCCTTCGACCCGGGGACGCCACGGGTGGGTGCCGTCAAAAAGGTGCCGACCCTGTGCCGCATGGCCGTGGGAAAGGCTGGCCGGACGGCACGGAGCGGTAATCAGGCAGACGGTCAGCCAAACCGACGGCCGGACGGCGCCCGCCCGGTCAGCTGTACTGCTGCACCCTGTCCGACCCCGACACCATGTCACTGTTCGAGTCTTCACCGACGATGACAAGCTTGTAACCCTTGTCCTGCTCCTGGCGCCACTGACCGCCGACCAGAGGTGTCTTCGAGACATTCTTGGGGATGTTCACCAAGCTGCCGAAGGCAATCGGCCCTACGATCGTGTTCATGTGCAGCTTCCCGATGGCGGCCGCAAGCCCCGCCCGATCACCGAGGGAGCCGGCCTGAACGAGCGCCTCGGTGGCGACCTCGTAGAGCCCGTGGACGAAGCCAAGGGTCTGCAGCCACGGTTTGCCGGTCTTCGCGGTGAAGTCGTCCGCGAGTACCTGGGGGGTCGCTCCCGTCAACGAGCTGCGGAAACGGTGAGCGGGCGACCACCAGACCTCGGTGCCGAGGTTGTTCGCATTCGTTCCGAGATCCAGGACTGACGCCGGGAACAGCAACGCCTTCGCCACCGTAATAATCTTCGGTTTGAAGTCCTGCTTCGCGGCCTCGCGCCAGAACAAGGCAAAGTCCGACGCCGGCATCACGCCGGTGAGGATCTCCACTCCCTTGGTCTTGAACTGGGCCACGATGGCGGAGAAATCCGTTGTACCGGCCGGTATGGGGGGTTGGGCGACCAGCGAGTAACCACGCGCGGAAATAGCTTGCGGAAAGGCTCCCGCGAACGCCCTGCCGTCAGGGTCGTCCGGCCACAGTGCGCCGACCTTCTTACTGGTTCCGACCTGCGCCCACATCCCCAGGTACACCTTGATCACATCTTCCAGACCCCAGAAGAAGTGATAGGTCCACTTGAACGGCTTTGCCGGGTCACCACCGCGCCCGAAGAACCACGACTGCCACGGAGCCGCCGTGGAGATGCACGGTACCTCGTTCGCTTCGCACTGGTCCGCAACCGGGTTGACGGTGTCCAGCGTCGACCCGACCAGGACGACGTCCACGCCGTCGATGAAAATCAAGTCACTGGCCGCCTGAGCCGCCCTGGTCTCGTCAGACTGGCTGTCCCGGAAAAAAATGTCGACCGGGTAGGTCCGAGTACCGATGGTCAGTCCACGCCGGTAGAAGGTGCGCATCGAATCGGTGACATACCTGTCTGCGACACCGAACGCGGCCAGCGCCCCGGTTTGCGGGCTCACATAGCCGATGCGGACGGACCTCTGCGCAGTCGATGCGCCGCCGCCGCCGCATGCGGCCAGCGGTAGTGCGGCAGCCGTCATTCCAGCCAGACCCAGCAACTTCCGGCGGTCGAGCGAACCACCGCCCCAACCATCCGGCCGGGCCGCGGCCACCCGACGCGGGCGGGTCGTGGCGTAGCCGCCAGAGTCCGAAAGGCTGCCAGGTCGTACCGGGTCAGCGCCGGTCACACGGTCAGATCCGAGCATGGGACCTGATCCTGCCGCACCCGGGTTGAAACCTGGGCACTGGGTCCCGGTCAACCCACCCACGGGAGATCCAAAGGGGTGTTTTTGTTCCATACATCGTGCATTGTCACCCGATGGTCTGTTGCACGGCCCGGCCAGGTAGGAGCGCCCCCTTGACAGGCTCTAGTTGATCGCGCACCACCGGTTCGTCCCGTCCTCGAATGTGAGGGCACCCACGTCCTTGCCTGCGTCGCCCTGTCGCACGCGATCGAAAAACAGGGCCTTGACGTCCTTGAGTGGACCGCCGGTGAACTGAACGTCGGCAAAGATCTGGGTGTCGGTACTCAGGCTGTTGCGGGTGATCGTGTAGGTACCCTGCTGGGCGTTCCAGATGTACACCCCTCGCCCCATCGGAACCACAAGCTTGTCGGCGACCGCGGTCAGCGGCTTGAGGTCCGCGCTGTCCGCCTGGTAGCAGCGGTAGGCGCCGTCGATCAGCGCCTGGCCCGCCGCGGCATCCGGATTACTCGTCGTCGGCGTCAGCGACCCCCCAGGCCGCGAGGTGGCCGTCCCCGACGTCGGCGCCGTATCTGAATGACCATTCCCGCCGATCAACATGACGTAGGCGCCGATCGCGATGAGTGACACCACGACCGCGACGATCAGCGGGCCCACCCAGCCGTGTCGATAGCGCGCGAAGAACCCCGACGGATAGTCGCCGTGATCGTTCTCCTCGTCACCGTCGGCCTCGAAATCCGCATCAAGATCATAATCGACGTCGTCAATCTGATCAGCATCGAAGCCGGCCGCCCGGTCGCGCCGGGCCGGTGGTTAAGACGGCTGGCGCCGCGCTTCGTGCCGACCGCCGCCCGACCGCTCGACGCCCGGCGGCCCTCCTTCACCCCCGTTCGTGCCATGCCTGAGGTCGCGCCGGTCGACGACGCCCGTCCGGGGGATACTCGAGGTGGCGCCGCGCCGCCACGATCCGCCTTCTTGCGGACCGTGGTGGATGGTTTCCAACCCCCGTCGTCCTCGTCACTTTCCGGCGCTGGCTCCACCCTTAGGGCCTCGGTCATCGCCGCCTCCGCCGACGGTCGGGACGAAAGCGCGGCCGGCGGCGCAACGTGGGACAGCAGGTCGTCGTCCCATGCGGAAACACCGGGCGAAGGGTGCGGCACGCTGGCGAAGCCCGCCTCGCCCGGAGCCCACCCGGAAGGACCGTCCCGGTCCAGCTCAGGTGTTCCAATCGCGTGGGACGCTGACGAGGGCAGAGCCCGCGGCGGCGCGGTCAACGGCGGCGCGGTCAACGGCGGAGCGGTCAACGGCGGAGCGGTCGCGGCAGGCGTGGGCGCCGGGCCCAGCGCTGTCCGCGACGGCGTAAGCGGATCAACGCCCGGTGCGGCAGGACTCCAGTGAGCCGGCGGGAGGATCGCGGCACGGCCGCCGGCATCCCGCCGTCCGCCGGCGGCCGGCGAGGGCCCGCCCGGCGGGGCGTAGACGCGCTCGTCCGGGCCGGTACGACGGGGAACCTGCCGGGTGGGCGGATAGCCGGAGTATCCTACTACCCGGCTTTCGACCCGATTCGCACCGCCGGTGTCGGCGGCCGGACCCACCCCCGCGGGGGCATCGCGGCCATCGGAACCACCGTGGGTGGATCCCGGGTAGCCCGAAGCATGGCGGCTGGCAAGCCCATAACCGTTCGTGCCCTGCGAAGGGCTCTGACTGTTCGACGCGCCATAATCGGTCGAGCCGCTATAGCCGTTCGACGCGCTATGGCCGTTCGAGCCGCCGTAGCCGTTCGAGCCGCCGTAGCCGTTCGCCTGATGATCACCGGCGGAACCGTTCACGCCACCAACGGCCCCGCCTGTCGGCGGACCTCCGGAGCCGCCAGCCCCGTACCCACCGGATCCACGCCCCGCAGGAAAGCCAGCGGGGCCCCCGAACCCTCGGGGCGTCTGCGACCCGGTCGTCGGGTCGCCGGCCAGCCGATCGGCGAGCACGCCGGTGGTGCTTTCCGGCGACCGGTGTGCCGGTGGACTGAACGCGCCCTGACCACCGACGGGGAAGGGCGTCGGCCGGCTGTCGGCCGGCAGCCGGTTACGACCGGCATCGGCGACGCCGACACCATCGGAACGGCCGGGCCCGAAGCCGCGGGGGGTTCCAGGCTGACGCTGACCTGTATCGGGCTCCCAGTCAGCGCTCGGACCCGCAGGCGAGGACTGCGAGGAAGGATCGTCGCCGCGCGCGGATCGCCCGTTGTCAACGTTACCCACCGACAGGTCCCAGCGCCCATTCCGGTGCCCGCTGGGCGCGCCTCGCCCGGGATCGACCGGGGTCCGCGAGCCACCCGTCCACGGAATGTGATTATCTGGAGTCGGCGAGTCCTCAACGGCTGGGTACGTGGCGAACGCTGGTCGATCATGGGTGGAGGAGACATCGAACGGGTCGACCGGTGCCAGAGCCTGGGCCGGTCGCATGAACGAATCCGAGTCGGACCGCCCGCCGTGCTCCCGGGCCGATTGTCGGTCCGTCGGACCGGTGAGCTCCCAGGCTGACGCCCCATCAGGCTGCTGGTAGGACCGGTCGTCAGCCTCGCCGACCCGCTCCACCGCGAAAAAGTCGTCCGTACGCCGCGCTGGGGCCTCAGTTCGCTCGGGTGGCCCGGTCACGGACCCACCCGTATCGCCGGGATCACCGGCCGTCGTCCGCGGACGCCACGTCTTGGCAACACCGTCCCAAACCCACGCGCCATCGTCGCTCAACCAGCGCCCGAAGTCGTCGGTGGGCATGTCCTGCCCCCCAGGTTAAGGGCGTATTTGCCCATGAAACGCGAAAAAACGGATGGACTCAGCATACACCAGCCTTCATCATCCGGCACTCGCACACTGGTCTGCGATCTCACGAACGACCCTGGTCGAGTCGGCGGAATTAACATTGTTGTTGAAGGCGAGATACCGATCCTCCGGGTAGGTGGCTTCCAGCTTCTCCAACGTGCACGTGCAGTATGTCCGCAGTCCCCCGCTGACCTGGACGCACTCATCCAGATAGGCCGCACGCACCGGCTCGGAGTACCGCCGGGGCGATCCCACCGAGGGGCTCGCTGTAACCTTGACAGGTACCTTGATCGCGGTGTTCGTGCCATCCCGCCCAAAAACGAGCCACCCACCCAGCCCGAGCAGAAGCGCCAGAACCGCCGCTCCAGTGAAGAGTGCGGGACGCGGCAGCGATGTCACACCCGGCGGTAACCTGCCGGCGTTCCCGTCGGCCTCGCCGCTCGGCGGGTTGAACCGGGTTGGTCGGGCCCGCGCCGACGAACGTCGCCGACGCCCCTGAGCACGCGCGCCGGCAGGCGGGATGCGGCTTCGGGGGCCGACATCCCCAACACCGTCAGCAGCGGGGTGTTCGTCGCGATCGCGTTCTGCAGGCTCCCATCCGGGGGCCGCCGCCACCTGATCATCCAGGCCGAACCGGACCGGACTCCATGCCATCTCCTGGCCGCCCGGTTGCTGGCCGCCCGGTTGCTGGCCGCCCGGTTGCTGGCCGCCCGGTTGCTGGCCGCCCGGTTGCTGGCCGCCCGGTTGCTGGCCGCCCGGCCCCAGGTCGGTGGGCATGTCAGCCCCGGCGCGAGCATCGGAGTTGCTCAGGATGTCGACGCCGCCCGTGCCCCCTGCAAGCCATGCGCCGACAACCGGGTCCGGCGTCCGGGCGATATCCCAGGATCCCGTGTCGCTGTCGGGCACGCCGGCGACGCTCAGATCGGTGCCGATCTGCCCGTCTCCGCCGAGCGGTGCCCGGCCGCCGGCATCGGCCTGGCCCCCCGCCGCGACGTCGGCGCCCGGCCATGAGCCGGCATCCCACCGACCGACTTGGACGGACTGCGGCCAGGCCGTGCCCGCCATGGGAAGATCGTCGGCCACCGACGAAGCCGTCGGGTCCCGAGGCGTCGCCGGATCGTGATGGAGGGAAACCACGGAAAAGCCGCCGGTGGACTCGACCGCGATGCCGTCTGTGGCAGGGCTGGCAGCATCGACGGCAGCCGTGAATCCTGCCGATCCGGTGGGATGCGGCGCCGACGGCTGCCACGTCTGGGCGGCCTCATCCCAGACGTAGGCGCCGTCATCGCTGACCCAGCGACCGTGCTCGTCGATGCGCATGTGTCATCCTTCGGACCGAAACAGACGCCTTCAGGGTGCCATGCCGCCAGATTGCGGGGTCACCCCGGCATCCGAACCGGACCCGCAATGCCACTCCAACGGTCCGACACGGGACGATCCGGCCGCTGGGGCGCTGGGACGCTGACGCCGACTGAACACCGATTGCACCCGGAAGCTAGCAGAGCGTCGAGGCGACCAACACCTCTGCCTTCTGCAGCTCCTTCACCGTCGCGTACCCGGTGGTCGCCATGGCTGTCCGCAGCGCACCGGCCAGATTCAGCGTGCCGGGGTTCACCGCAGCCGGACCCAACAGGATCTCGCGAAGCGTTCCGATGACCGGCACACGCTCCCAGACGCCACGTGGCAACCGTGAGTGAAGGACATCCATGGACCAGTAACCGCCGCGACCGGGCGCCTCGGCCGCGGCGGCCAGTGGCGTGTCAAGCATCACGGCGTCAGCACCGCAGGCGATGGCCTTGGCCATGTCGCCGCCCGTCCGCATCCCACCGTGGGCGATCACATGGACGTAACGACCACCGGACTCGTCAAGGTAGCGCATCCGTGCTCCGGCCGCGTCGGCGATCGCCGTTGCCATCGGGACCCCGACACCGAGCACCGCACGGGTCGTGTCCGCGCCACCTGGCCCGACACCTACGATCACGCCGGCGGCACCGGTCCGCATCAGATGCAGGGCCGTCGAGAAGGACGCGCATCCTCCCACCAGAACCGGCACGTCAAGTTCGCCGATGAACCGCTTGAGGTTCAACGGCTCGCCCGCCCGCGACTGGTGCTCGGCAGACACTGCCGGCGCGTGGATGACGAGAAGGTCAATGCCGGCCTCGAGGAGGAACGGGTACAGTGCCGCGACCCGTTGGGGACGCAGCGCGGCAGCGGTGACGACGCCCGATTCGCGGATCTCGGCCAGCCGCTTGACGACCAGCTCCGGCCGGATCGGCGCCGCATAGAGTTCGCGCAGCCGCCGGGTCGCCGCATCAGCGTCGAGCGCGGAAATCTCCGCCAGAAGCGAATCGGGCTCCTCGTGCCTGCTCCACACACCCTCGACGTGGACAACGCCGAGACCGCCAAGACCGCCAACGGTCACCGCGCTCGCGGGCGAGGTCACCGCGTCCGCCGGAGCGGTGACGACCGGCAGGTCGAAGCGATAGGCGTCGATCTCCCATGCCAGCGAGACGTCCGCGGGGTCACGGGTCCGCCGCGACGGCACGATACCCAGGGCGTCGAGTCCGAAGGCCACCCGCCCGCTCTTACCGATACCGATCTCGACCTCAGCCACTGTGTCCTCTCACCGGGAACCTGCCGCCGGCAGCCTGCCACCGCAGCCGGGGCCATCGGACGCCGGGTGGCCGCACATGCTGATCACCGCGCGTTGTAGTTCGGTGCCTCGACAGTCATCTGAATGTCATGCGGGTGGCTCTCCTTGAGTCCGGCCGAGGTGATACGCACCAGCCGGGCATCCCGCTGAAGGGCGCCGATCGTGGCGGCACCGGTGTATCCCATAGCCGCGCGTAGCCCTCCGACCAGCTGGTGGGCAACCGCGGCCAACGGCCCCCGGTAGGGGACCTGTCCCTCGACGCCCTGCGGAACAAGCTTGTCATCGGAGAGAACGTCGTCCTGGAAGTAGCGGTCCTTCGAATAGGACCGGGTCGTGCCCCGGCTGCGCATCGCACCCAGGGACCCCATCCCGCGATAGGCCTTGTACTGCTTACCGTTGATGAAGATCAGCTCACCCGGGCTCTCGTCAACCCCGGCCAGAAGACTACCGAGCATCACCGTGTCCGCGCCGACGGCGATCGCCTTGGCGATGTCGCCGGAGTACTGCATCCCGCCGTCACCGATCACCGGGACGGCAGCCTCGCGCACGGCCTGCGCGCACTCATAGATCGCGGTGACCTGCGGGACCCCGACCCCGGCCACCACCCGGGTCGTGCAGATCGAGCCCGGCCCCACCCCCACCTTGATGGCGTCGGCGCCGGCGTCCACCAACGCACGTGCGCCGTCCGCGGTCGCGACATTTCCGGCGACCACATCAAGTGGGCTGCCGTCCAATCTGGTCGGCAGATCGCTCTTGATGCGCCGCACCATGTCCAGCACGGCCCGGGAGTGGCCATGCGCGGTGTCCACCACCAGGAAGTCGACCGCGGCCGCGACAAGCTCCTGCGCACGCTTGTACGCGTCCTCGCCCACCCCGATGGCGGCACCGACGACGAGGCGTCCATCCGAATCCTTGGTTGCCTGCGGATACTGCTCACGCTTGGTGAAATCCTTGACCGTGATCAGTCCGCGCAGACGCCCCTGACCGTCCACCAGGGGCAGTTTCTCAATCTTGTGCCGGCGCAACAGCACCAGCGCGTCGTCCACCGACGCCCCGACCGGCGCCGTGACCAGCGGCATCGGGGTCATCACGGCACGCACCAGCCGGGAATAGTCCCGTTCAAAACGAATATCACGATTCGTGACGATGCCCACCAACTGACCATCCGATTCGGTCACCGGAACCCCGGAAATGCGGTAGCGGGCCATGAGCTCGTTGGCATCCTCGATGGTGGCATCCGGGCCGCAGGTGATAGGTGTTGTGATCATCCCCGACTCGGACCGCTTGACCATGTCGACCTGCTGCGCCTGGTCGTCGATGGAAAGGTTGCGATGCAGGACGCCGACGCCACCCTGCCGCGCCATCGCGATCGCCATCCGTGCCTCGGTGACGGTGTCCATCGCCGAGGACAACAACGGAACGGCCAACCGGATGTGCCGCGACAACCGGGTGGACGTGTCGGCATCCGCCGGCATGATGTCCGATTCCGCCGGCAGCAGCAGCACGTCGTCGAAGGTCAGTCCCAGCATGGCCAGCTTCGCCGACTGCATCGGCCCCGGCTCGGACCCGGCCGGGGAGAGAATGGGACTGTTCATGGCATCTTCCGTTCACACCTCGGCACGGGCTCCAAACTCACATCCTAGGACCCATCACGGCCGCCGGGCGTGCGACAAAAAACCATGATCGCACACCCTTTGGCCAGCAGGACCCATCACGGCCGCCGGGCGTGCGACAAAAAACCATGATCGCCCGAACGGCAAAATCCGTTGAAACAACCGATCTGGTGCCGGATATGTCGCGCTGCGCAACAATCCAGCACCACGGGTCACGAGGCGTGCGCAGGCAAGTCTTCCGAACAGGTCGAAAGGCGCGATCCGAACACCGGCCGACGTCTGGAGTCGCCCATCGGTGCCACTAGCAGGCCGTGTCCGGCGTAGCGTGGTCGGCGTGAGCGACGAGCCTCTCGACCCCTTCGCGGGCGACCCCGAGGATCCGACAGCGGAGCTCGCGCACCTCGACCCGATTGAGGACACCGAGCTGCTGGAGCCCCTATCGCCGCACGAGCGTGAGGAGATACTCGCCGAACTCGGAGACCTCGACGTCTTCCGGACCTTGCTGGAGCCCCGCGGCTACCGCGGCCTCGTCGTTGACTGCGAGGGATGCGCGGAACCCCATTTCTTCGATTGGGATCTGCTCATGGGCAACCTTCGCCACCTTCTTGACGAAGGCCGCACCAGGGTCCACGAGCCCGCGTACGCCCCGGACCCGTCGTCCTATGTCAGCTGGGACTACGCACGCGGCTATGCCGACGGCGTCTACGAGACAAGCGAGGCGTCGGAAGCGGGCTGATCCGGCGAGCGGCGTCGCTCTAACGCTCGAGCGGACTCCCGGTGAGCAGGTCGAGGGCTTCGGGCAGGGATCCCGCGTGACGGACTCGCGCCGGAAGGGTCGCTCGGCGCCAGCCCGAGCCGCCGACGATGATCAAGGTCGACGGCCGGGTTACCGGTAAACCGCTCAACGCCTGCGCATCCGCGGACGTCCGACGCTGCGACCACAGGAAGACCGCTACCGGCCCGGTACGGGCGACCGCAGTCCGCAACGCGGCCACCGGCACCGCCGCACCAAGGATGCGGGCGGTGGCACCCCGCTCGGCCAGACCTGCAGCCAGCGCGCTCAGCGCGAGGCTGTGCTGTTCGGCCGGGGTACACGCAAGCAGCACCGGTCGGGTGTAGGTGTCGAGCGCGCGATCCGCGACCCGGCGGAACACCGCCGCGACACAGTCGCTGAGCAGATGTTCAACGTCCACGGCGTCGCCGCGCTGTTCCCAGCGCCTACCCACGGCGACCAGCACCGGGCAGACGAGCTCCTGCCAGGCTGCGACGACGCCGTCCGTTTCCACGGCGTGGGCCATGATGCGGGTGACCGCCGACGAGTCGAGCGCCATGGCCGCGCGGGCGAGTCCCCGGGCAGCGATACCGGCATCCGCCAGCGGCAGCACCCGGCCGCCTGAACCCCGTGAACCGGCAGGGTCGGCAACCGCCGGCTCATCGGGACCGCCACGATCGTCATCCACCGGGATCGCGGCCCCGAGGCGCTCCCCGGTGGTAGCCGGCAGGTCCGCGTCTCCGCGGTCAGATCCGCCCTCGAAGGGTTCGGGTCCGACACCGTGCGTATGATCATCAGTGATCGCTCGAACCGGGGCCAGCCAACGCGGTTCCGGTAGGTCGTCGACCAGTGTGGTTCTGGCGATCCGGGCCGCTTCGGCGGGCGCGATCCCATCCCGTGTGAGTCGACACATGAACTCCAGACGGGCCAGGTCGTGTGGGCCGTACCTGCGGCGGGTACCGGACACATGGTCGGCCGGACCGAGCCCGTACCGACGGTTCCATGTTCGAAGGGTCGCGGGCGCGACGCCCAGCCGCCGGGCAACCGCCGCGACTGTGTACCGCGGGTTGCGCTCCGCCGGCTCCGGGGAGGGGGTCACAGCGCTCATGGTGGCTCTCGGCGACCGTACCCACAACTTGGCGACTAACCGGCTCCGACCGACCACGCGCCGAGTGATTCTCAGTGTTGAACAACATATGGCGCGGCACTACGGTGTAGCTGCGGCGCCTGCCGCCCATGGTTGAGAGGGGGGCTCAGACCGATGACCGATGTCCGACGACTTCCAGGCCCCGGTGCCGAGAAGTGGGAATGGCAACTTCACGGTGCGTGCCGTGGAGAGAGCACGGAGCTCTTCTTCCACCCGGAAGGTGAGCGAGGCCCGGCCCGCGCGGCCCGCGAGGCCGCCGCAAAGGCCGTCTGCGCAAGGTGTCCCGTGATCCAGGCATGCGCCGAGCATGCGCTGCACGCCCGCGAGCCTTACGGGGTTTGGGGTGGGCTGAGCGAGTCCGAACGAGAAGGCATCCTGACCGGCCGAACGCGTCGCGGCGCGGCTCGGCACAGCCCGTCACGCCCCGGTCTGGCTCCGGCCTGCTGAACCGGCCTGCTGAACCGGCC
>NZ_CAUVXO010000001.1:66091-70432 GCF_963555865.1 Protofrankia sp. Cr1 | reverse complement strand
TAGAGGGCCAAAGGCGATGCGATCGTGGTTCTGTCGCATCGCCGGAGGCCGCAGTCCCCAGGGCTAGAGGGCCGAAGGGCGCGCGACGATCGTCAGATCGCGCGCCCGCGGTGGCGACATCCACGGACATGTCCATCCCACCGGATGGGTCACCCGCGACGTGTGACCGCAACGCTCGGCGAGATCGACCTCGGCGGGATCGGCGAGATCGACGACCTCAGCGAGATCGACAGGGAACCTGCAAAGGCCCGGCAGGACGTTGGCGGTCCTGCCGGGCCGAGAGGGCCGAAGGCGGCGCGATCATGATTTTTCGCGCCGCCGGAGGCCGAAATCCCCGGTGTGCTGAGGGAATCCACCACGCGGTGCCGCGGGTCGGTGCGACCGACATCCGCGGGAGTACGCCTGTCAGGATCCCGGCGAGCCGGATCCCGTCAACTCAGAGCGCCTCAGAGCGCCGCAGCCCCGCTCCTTGATCTACACCCCTGTTGCCGGTCGCCCTTAGAAACCCGGGCCGTGCGAGTGGCCGTGGTTGTGACCATGGCCGGCGGCGGCCGCGGCCTTCGACGGCTTCTCCGCGACGAGGCTTTCGGTCGTGAGCAACAGTGCAGCGATGGACGCGGCGTTGGCGACCGCCGAGCGGGTCACCTTCACCGGGTCGACCACGCCGTCGGCGATCAGGTTGGTGTACACGCCCCGGGCCACGTTGAAGCCACTGCCGACGGGCTGCTCCTTCACCTTCGCGACGATCACGGCGCCTTCCAGGCCGGCGTTGTTCGCGATCCAGGTCAACGGAGCGCTGAGCGCGTCACGAACGATCTGTACACCGGCCAGTTCGTCGCCCGTGCGCCCGAGGCCGCCGTCGAGGGCCGCGCCGGCGTGTACCAGTGCCGACCCACCGCCCGCCACGATGCCTTCCTCCACCGCTGCGCGGGTGGCGGACACGGCATCCTCCAGACGGTGCTTCTTCTCCTTGAGCTCGACCTCGGTGGGCGCACCGACTCTGACCACGGCGACACCACCGGCGAGCTTGGCGACCCGCTCCTGCAGCTTCTCGCGGTCCCAGTCCGAGTCGCTGGCCTCGATCTCGCCCCGAAGCTGGCGTACTCGGTCGGCAATGGTCGTCTCGTCTCCGGCACCGTCGATGACGGTCGTGGTGTCCTTGTCGACCACAACTCGACGCGCCCGCCCAAGCTCAGCCAGCCCGACCGAGTCAAGCTTGAGACCGACCTCGGCAGCGACGACCTGTCCCCCGGTGAGGACGGCGATATCCTGCAGCATCGCCTTGCGGCGGTCGCCGAAGCCCGGCGCCTTGACCGCCACGACCTGGAAGGTCCTGCGGATCGCGTTGACGACGAGAGTCGACAGCGCCTCCCCCTCGACATCCTCGGCAATGATCAGAAGCGGCTTCCGCGCCTCCATGACCTTCTCCAGGAGCGGAAGGACGTCGCCCAGCGCACTGATCTTGCCCGGGTGCAGGAGCACGTACGCGTCTTCGAGGACGGTCTCCATGCGCTCGGAGTCCGTGACGAAGTACGGAGAAATGTAACCCTTGTCGAACTGCATCCCCTCGGTGAGCTCGAGCTCCAGTCCGAGGGTCTGACTCTCCTCGACGGTGATCACACCGTCCTTGCCGATCCGGTCCATCGCCTCGGCGATGAGCTCGCCGACCTTCGCGTCCTGGGCGGAGATTGCCGCGACGTGCGCGATGACCTCCTTCGAGTCCACCTCCAGCGCCTGCTCCAGCAGGGCGTTGGAAACGGCCACGACCGCGGCCTCGATACCCGCCTTGAGCGCCACCGGCGGCGTCCCGGCCGCGACCTGTCGCAGCCCGCTGCGCACCATGGCCTGGGCGAGCACGGTCGCGGTCGTGGTGCCGTCGCCGGCGACGTCGTTGGTCTTGGTGGCGACTTCCTTGGCGAGTTGGGCGCCGAGGTTCTCGTTGGGGTTGTCGAGCTCCACCTCGCGCGCGATCGTCACCCCGTCGTTGGTGATCGTCGGTGCGCCGTAGGACTTGTCGATGACGACGTTGCGGCCACGCGGGCCGATCGTCACCTTCACAGCGTCCGCGAGGGCGTTCACGCCATGCTCAAGCGCATGGCGAGCGTCCTCACTGAATGTCAGAATCTTGGGCATACGTGGTCCTCCCGAACCGGCTCAGGGCGTGTCTGCCCCTGGGCGTGCCGCCAGGAAATCGCTCGATGGACCCCGGGAGCAGGAACCCACGCGACCGCGGAGCATTCCGGTGGGGGTGATGCGAGCGAAGATTCGGAAAGCACGCCCTAACGGCGATCGGGCGTGCTCCACCGATCCGGACGAATGCCATCCAGAACGGCGAAACACGCCCTTGGATCCTGCCGGAGACAGGCCTACTTCTCGATGATCGCCAGCACGTCGCGGGCGGAGAGAACCAGGTACTCCTCACCGGCGTACTTCACCTCGGTGCCGCCGTACTTGCTGTACAGAACGACATCACCAACCGTAACGTCGAGCGGAACCCGCTTGCCATCCTCGAACCGGCCGGGCCCGACCGCGAGGACGGTGCCCTCCTGCGGCTTCTCCTTGGCCGTATCCGGGATCACGATGCCTGACGCGGTGGTCTGCTCGGCGTCTGACGGCTGGACGACAATACGATCTTCGAGCGGCTTGATTGCAACCTTGGTGGCGGTCGTCACGATCGACCTCCCCCTTCCTGCGCTGGATGAGAGAGCGACCCTGGCGGCCTGCCGTCGCGGGGGAACAGGCGCCTGCTGTCGCTGGCACTCTCGTGTGCCGAGTGCCAACTTAGCACCCACCTCGCCCACGTCAACCGACACGGTCGGAACTGTCAAGCGAGTCCGGCGCCGTGGTCGCCGGTCAGCCCGCCGAACCCGGCCACGACCGGGAGTTGCCGGCCGCCGCCGGGCCGGGCTCGACCCGGTCCGCCGGCGCGACGGGCACCGACCGGGACCCGATCCGGCGGCGGCCGAAGGACAACGGGTCCGGACTACCCGGGCGGCCCACCATGGCCCGCGGCCACGTTAGTGCGCCCGGCTGATGACATCGGGATGCTCCCGAAACCAGGAAACCGTGGTATCGAGACCTGTCCGCAGATCGACGACAGGTTCCCAGCCCAGGACGTCACGGGCCAACGAAATGTCGGGCTGCCGGATCGTCGGATCATCCTCCGGCCGCGGAATGAACGAGATCTCCGATTCACTTTTGGCAACCTCACGGACGAGTTCGGCAAGCTCGAGGATCGACAACTCGTAGGGGTTGCCGATGTTCATCGGGCCGGGATGACCAGAAAACATCATCCGTACGATTCCCTCGACCAGATCGTCGACATAGATGATCGACCGGGTCTGACTGCCGTCGCCCGCCACCGTTATCGGTTCACCGCGCAGGGCCTGGGTCGCAAAGGCGGGGATCGCCCGACCGTCATTGGGACGCATCCGCGGCCCGTGGGTGTTGAAGATCCGGACGATTCCGGTGTCAACCGCGTGGCTTCGCCGGTAGGCCATGGTCAGCGCCTCGCCGAACCGCTTGGCCTCGTCATAGACGCCGCGCGGCCCTACCGGGTTGACATGGCCCCAGTAGTTCTCGGGCTGTGGATGGACCTGCGGGTCCCCATAGACCTCCGAGGTCGACGCCAGTATGAAACGCGCGCCTTTTTCCTTCGCCAGGCCAAGGGCGTGCAGCGTACCGATCGAGCCGACCTTCAAGGTGTGGATCGGTAGGTGCAGATAGTCGATCGGGCTCGCCGGCGACGCGAAGTGCAACACGTAATCGACCGGACCAGGAACATGAACGTAATCCGTTACATTGCAGCGGACCAGCCGGAATCCCTCGCGGTCCGCAAGATGAGCGACGTTCGCCGGCGTCCCCGTGACGAAGTTGTCCAGGCAGAGGACCTCATGGCCCTCGTCCAACAGCCGCTCGCACAGGTGCGACCCCAGAAAACCGGCACCTCCAGTGACAACGCTTCTTTCCATCAGGCCCCCTCCTGGTTATTGGTATTCCGTCCGCGTGACGATACGCGCATGAAGTCCCACCCCCGTGCGGACCGAGCGAGAAGGCTCGGCGGGACACCATCGAGGACGGACGCGGCGGCGCCGGTCGATGGTTTACCGCCCACCGACGGTTCGCTCCCCTGCGGATGGAGGAGAACGACGACAACGTCTCCGCTGTCGCCGACGCCACGGTAGATCTCCGCCGATGTGCCCGCCAGAGCCTGATCCAACCAGGCCAGGAGCCCATCCAGACATCCCTCGGCCGCGTGCGCCTCCCACATGCGCGTCACATCAACCACAACCCCATCTTCGACCATGCCGGGCGCTCTAAGCCCCGACAAAGCTAGAACGG
>NZ_CAUVXO010000001.1:61516-65628 GCF_963555865.1 Protofrankia sp. Cr1 | reverse complement strand
GCTAGAACGGAAGGATCGAGGTGGCGGAAATGTCCAGCGGGGACGGCGTGACCCCGGCCGCGGCCTGAAGGGAGCCCAGCGCGGCGACCATCGCACCGTTGTCGGTGCACAGTCCGGGCCGCGGCACCCGCAGGGTTATACCGGCGGCCTCGCACCGCGCCGCCGCGAGCGACCGCAGCCTGCTGTTCGCCGCCACGCCGCCGCCGATCACCAGGGTGTCCACCCCGTGCGATCTGCAGGCCGCGACCGACTTGGCCGTCAACACATCCACAACGGCCTCCTGGAACGACGCGGCGACGTCGGCGACGGGCACCGGCTCGCCCACGCGGTTGCGCGCCTCCACCCAGCGGGCCACCGCGGTCTTCAGCCCGCTGAAGGAGAAGTCGAAGGTACCGTCGCCCGCCTTCGCGCGCGGGAACGCAATCGTGGGGCTCCCGTCCCGGGCCGCCCGATCTATCGGCGGTCCACCCGGAAACGGCATCCCGAGCAGCCGGGCAACCTTGTCATACGCCTCGCCCGCTGCATCGTCGACCGTGGCCCCGAGCTGGATCACCGCGCCGGTGGCGAGGTCCGGTACCAGCAGCAGGGACGAATGCCCACCGGAGACCAGCAACGCCATTGACGGACTGGGCAACGCTCCATGCTCAAGGGTGTCCACCGCGACATGCGCAGCCAGGTGATGGACACCGTAGAGCGGGACGCTGAGCGCGAACGCATACGCCTTGGCCGCAGCCACACCGACCAGCAGCGCCCCGGCAAGGCCCGGACCAGCGGTGACCGCGATCGCGTCGACGTCGCAGTGGCGCAGCCCAGCTTGGGACAGTGCCCGCTCGACGGTCGGAACCATCGCCTCCAGGTGTGCCCGGGCTGCGATCTCCGGGATGACCCCGCCGTAGCGCGCGTGCTCGTCCACGGACGACGCGAGGGTGTCGGCGAGCAGAACGCCACCGCGGACCAAACCCACGCCGGTCTCGTCGCATGAGGTCTCAATACCCAGTACCAGCGGCGCGTCACCCCGCACCGGGGCCGTGGGACCGGCGCGAGCCCCGCTCACCGGGACACCGTCGACTCCACCGCGTCCAGTAGCTCACCGTAGTCGTTGGTGTCGATACGACGAGCAGACATCACGTAGGCGTCGGCTCCGGACGGCTGGTAATAGCCCTTGCGCACACCGAGATTGACAAAACCCAGCCGCTGGTAGAGAGCCTGGGCCGTGCTGTTGTCGGTGCGCACCTCCAGGTCGCAACGGTGGGCGCCGCGTATCCGGGCGTGGCGCAACAGCGCGACGAGTAACCGGGTACCCACCCCGCCGCCGCGGGCATCCGTGCTGACGCCGACGGTCTGCACGTAGGACTCATCGTCATGGACCGCAAGCCCCCCGTAACCCACTATCCGCCCGCCGCGCACGGCGGCCAGATAGTGGCGCGTCTCGCCCTGGGCGAGTTCCGACCAGAACAGTTCGGCGCTCCAGGCATCCTCGGCGAAGATCTCCTGCTCCAGCTCGGCGACATCGTCAAGATGCCACCAGCGCAGGCGCACGAGGGTCACCTCGTCCCGCCGCCCAGGTGTCGGCGCATCCCCGGTCGCCGGGTCTGTCCTGATCGTCATCTTGCCGATCACCGGGCCACCGCCTTCGGCGGGCGCGGTTGCGCCGCGTCCGGCCGGCGCAGGTACAGCGGGACGAGCGGCGCGGGTGGTCGGTTGGCCAGGACCGCCGCGCCGGCCAGGCGGGCGAGGGTGACCGGGGACGGATAGCCCGGGTCCGCCGGCTCTGCGAGGTCGGCGAGGTCGGCGAGGTCGGCGAAATCCGCGAAGACGTCCGGATACAGGTGCAGGCCGGGGCCGACCGCCCGGTGGACCGACATCCGCCGCAGTTCGTCGACGACCACCTGTGGCCGGCCCACGGACGGCCCGTCCACCCGCTCGCCGTTGTGGTACACCGCCCAGTACACCTCCCGGCGCCGCGCGTCGGTCGCCACGGCCACTCTGCCCGAGGTGTCAGCACCGATACCGTCCAGCGAACACACGCCATAAGCAGGCAAGCCGAGGGCATCGGCGAAGGCCTCGGCTGTCATCACGCCGACCCGCAGGCTCGTGAACGGCCCTGGGCCGATGCCAACCACCACGGCGTCGAGGTCACCCGGGCGTGCCGACGCTTCGTCAAGAACCTCCCGGATCAACGGCACCAGCAGTTCCGCGTGCTTTCGCGGATCGACGACCCGCCGCTGCGCCCGTCCCGTCATGCCCTCAACCGCCATGCCCTCAACCGCCATGCCCTCTACCGCCATGACCCCGGCCGCCGGGACCCCAGCCGCGGTGGCCACGCTCGCCGATCCGGCGGCGGGCTGACCCCGGTGGACATCCACCAGGGCGACCGAGCAGGCGGGTGTCGCCGTGTCAACAGCGAGAAGCAGCACGTTTGACAGCCTAGGGCCTGCCCGGTGGATCTTCGATCAGATCGCATGATCAGGTGGTTCGGGCCGGTGGAACCCCGGCGGCGGCCGGACCGCACCCTTGTCCTCCGCCCACAACGACCGCAGGCGGGTCGACCATCCGCGGTCGCTACCGACCATCCGGATGACACGGACGCCGCTGTCATCACAATCGTCGACATCGCCGAAACCGGGCAGCGGCGCGGCCTCGGGCGGCCGCTCGATCTCGACCCGCAGATACCCGCTAGCCAGGCCCTCCACCAGCCCCGAGCCCCACTCGACAACCGTCACAGACTCCTCGATCTCAGCATCGAGATCGATGTCCTCGACTTCAGCGACCGCGCCCAGACGGTAGGCGTCCACGTGCACCAGGGGTACCCGCCCGTCATCGTGTACCCGGGCGATCACGAAGGTCGGCGAGGTCACCGCCCCGATGACACCCAGTCCGGCGGCGATGCCCTGGACCAGAACAGTCTTGCCGGCACCGAGTGGGCCGGCGAGTATCACGAGATCCCCGGCGCGCAACACGCCGGCCAGCCGGCGACCGACAGCGCGCATGGTTCCAGCCGTCGGGACCTCGACCATCCAGGCCGGTCCGTCGGTCCAGACGGTGGGCCCGGCAGACCCGGCAGGCCCGGACGAGCCGTTCACGAGGCCGACGCGGAGAGGTCATCAGGGCCGTGCGATCGCTGCGGGCTCAACAAACCCCGCGGCCGGGCGGTCGCCCGATTCACCAGCGTGCGCAGCGCCTCGTTGACCTCGTCAGGGCGCTCGAGAGGGACGGCGTGTCCGGCCCCGGCCACGACCACCAGGTCGGCTTCAGGCAGGGCGTCGGTAAGTGTCCGACTGTGCTCCAACGGGGTCATGACATCGGCGTCACCGACGAGAATCAGCGTCGGCGTGGTCACCAGCGCCGCCACCGCGGCGAGCTTGTCATGACTGATCAGCGCAGGCAAGAACGCGGCCATCACGTGCAGCGGCGTTGCGGCCACCATCTGCTCCAGGAACGACACGACAGGCGAACCGACAGCGGTGGAGCCGAAGCCGATCCGACGGGTCGCGGCCCACGCAATCTGACTGCCGTGGCGGCGGCCCCGTTCCAGCAGCGTCGGGGCATGGCGCAGGCCGACGGCAAGACCGGGCAGCGTGACGCGCAGGACCTTCGCCGCAGCCGCCGGCAGGCCGAAGGTCACCGTGGCCAGACTGCCGGCACTGGTCGACAGGAGGCCGACCCCGACGATCCGGTCGCCGAACAGTTCCGCGTGCGCATCAGCCAACGCAAGGACCGTCATCCCGCCCATCGAGTGTCCGACAAGGACCACCGGTCCAGTCGGCACCACGTCGGTCAGCACTCGATACAAATCGTCACCGAGCTGCTCAATCGTGCATGCCGCGACGTCGGAGGCGCCGGATGAGCCGTGGGCACGCTGATCGTAGAACACCAACCGCCCACATTCGGCAAGATCACGGCGTTGGAACGTCCAGCAGTCAAGGCTGACACAGAAGCCGTGGATGAAGACGAGGGTGAGCGCGGCGCCGGGATCTCCGACGATCTCGACGTGCAACGGTACGCCATCCGACGCGATCACCGTGGTCGGACGCCCCCCGACCAGCGGGACCGGACCGCCATCGGGCGGCCTGGGCGCCAAGGCGTCCGACAGATCGGCGGGCAGGTCTGCC
>NZ_CAUVXO010000001.1:59871-61338 GCF_963555865.1 Protofrankia sp. Cr1 | reverse complement strand
GGTCCGAGCGGCGCTGGAACCGCCGCCGCGCCGCGGCGCCGACAACGACAGCGGTGGCGAGGCCGGCAAGACCGGCGACACCGGCCGGCCACGCCCCCCGCGAGCCGCCGCCAGTCCGGCCGGTACGGGCAAGCAGCCCGCCGACGTCCGGCATCTTCACAGTCACCACCAGGCGTCGATGATCATAATCTGGCGTCACGGTCACGGCAGGCCGCGTTCCAGCCCGGCTGGGCCGGCTGGGCCGGCTAGGCCGGCTGGGCCGGACACGTTGAGGTGCACCCTCGGTACCCGGACACCGATCCTCGTGACAATCTCGTAGTTGATGGTCCCGAGGGCATCCGCCCAGTCGGCGGCGGTGGGTTCGCCGTGCTCCCCCGGCCCGAACAGGATGACCTGATCGCCCGCCTGAACTGGATCGTCGCCGACGTCCAGGACGAACTGGTCCATGCACACGGTGCCGGCGATGCGCCTGCGGCGGCCGGCCAACAGCACCTCGGCCGTGTTGCCCGCCGACCGCGGTACGCCGTCGGCGTACCCGAGTGGCACCAACGCGAGCGTCGTCTCGTCCAGGGTGGTGTATCGGTGGCCATAGGACACCCCGCCGCCGGCCGGCACCCGCTTGGCCAACGCCAGCCGAGCGGTGAGTGTCATGGCCGGGCGCAGGCCGAGGGCTGTGGGAGGACCGAGGGCAGGTCCGGGCGACAGGCCGTACACCGAGATTCCCGGGCGGACCAGGTCGAAGTGTGCGTCCGGGCTGATCAGGGTCGCGGCCGAGTTGGCCAGGTGGCGCACGCGCGGACGTAGACCGGCCTTCTCCGCGATGGCCACCGCGTCCCGGAAGTACCCGATCTGCGCGCGGACGGTCGGATGGCCGGGCGAGTCCGCGAACGCGAAGTGGCTCCACACACCGACCACGTCGATCAGGCCGTCGGCGACACGCGCCGCCGACGCGGCACACAGGGACGGCCAGCCCGCCTCGGTCGCCCCCGCCCGGTTCAGGCCGGTGTCGGCTTTGAGATGGACCCGTGCGGTGCGGCCGGTCAACCGCGCGGCCGCGGCGATCTCCGCCAGCGACCAGGGCGCCGACACCGACAGGTCGACGTCGGCGGCAATCGCCTCGGTGAGCGGCTCCCCGGGCGTGCTGAGCCAGGCGAACACCGGTACCGTGAGCCCGGCGGCGCGCAGCGCGAGCGCCTCGGATATGAACGCGACCCCGAGCCAGCTCGCACCGGCCTCCAGCGCGGCACGCGCGCAGGGCAGCATCCCGTGACCATAGCCGTCGGCCTTGACCACCGCCATGGTCGCGGCGTTGCCGGCACGGGTGACCAATGTCGCCACGGACTCGCGGACCGCGTCAAGATCGACAACCGCGCACGCGGGTAGGTTGCCGCTCTGCCGTGTCATCCGAAGCCTTCCTGACCTGCCCACACAGCCTCACCGGCCAAAGGCCGCGCGATCATGGTTCTA
>NZ_CAUVXO010000001.1:57516-59235 GCF_963555865.1 Protofrankia sp. Cr1 | reverse complement strand
CGCGCATGCGAACGCCGACCACACGCGTGCGCGCTCTGACGGTAACAAGGGCTGCCGGGGCAGAGTGCGCCAAGGCGTGTGCCCGCTCAACGACACCCACCTGCTCAGTGCCTTCCACGGACCCGCAACATCGGAGCCAGATCGGAGGCAGCCAGCGGATGGCCCGCCCGCTGCGCCGCCCGACCGTGCAGCTGGGCTCCCACGCTGCCGGCATCCAGCGGAGCCAGCCCACCGGCGAGCAGCGAGCCGCACAGGCCGGTCAGGACGTCACCGCTGCCCGCGGTCGCCAGCCACGGTGTGCCTGTGGTGTTCACCCGTGCCTGCCCGTCCGGATCGACGATCAACGTACGGGCGCCCTTGAGGAGCACGGTCGCCCCCAGTTCGGCTGCGGCGCGGCGTACCGCGCCCAATCTGTCCACGGTCAGTTCGTGGATGGTCGCCCCCGCGTCCCAGCGCAACGCCCCGACAAGGCGGACGAACTCGCCCTCGTGCGGCGTGAGCAGAGTAGGCGCGGCCCTGGCCCGCAGCGCGGCAACGCCCCGGGCATCGCCGGCCAACGCGCCCAGCGCGCCCGCATCGAGCAGTACGGGCAGGTCACCTGCCAGCAGGGCAGCCACCACGCGGGCGGTCCCGGCGTCTGGTGGCAGGCCGGGACCAACTGCCCACGCCTGCACCCGACCGGCCGCGAGAACGGCGCCGGCGTCACCGGGGTCGATCTGGGTGACCACCGCCTCGGGGTGCGCACGACGCACGTGGTCGGCGGCCACCGGTGTACTGACCACCCGCACGTAGCCCGCGGCCCCGCGCAGCGCCCCGCCGGTGGCGAGCACCGCGGCGCCGGGGTAGAGGTCACTGCCGGCGACCAGGCCCAGCACGCCCCGGGTGTACTTGGAATCCGCCGGACGAGGGCTCGGGCGCAGCCGGGCCACGTCGGCGTCATCAAGAGCGACCAGATCCGCGCAGGGAAGTACCAGCCCGATGTCGACGAGCTCGATGCGGCCCGCGTGGTCAGCCCCAGGAGGGATCAGCAGGCCGCGTTTGTAGGTTCCGAATGTCACGGTGCTGCTCGCGCGGATGGCTGGACCCACCACCGCGCCGGTGTCGGCGTCCACCCCGCTCGGGATGTCCACGGCGACGGTGCGCCCGACCGGGGCCAGCCCGGCCAACTGGGCGTAGGCCGCGCGCAGGCCACCCTTCCCACCGATGCCGAGCATGCCGTCCAGGATCAGGTCAGCCGCGGCCACCAGGCCCGCGGCGGTGTCATCGCCGACCGGCGCGCCGGCGCGTACCGGCTGCTGGCCAACCGGGTCTGGACCGGGCAGGCGGTGCAGGCGTCCGCCCGCCGCGAGCAGGGCCGCCGTCCCGGCCGGATGCGTACGCCCGGGAGCGAGCGCATCCACCCGGGCGCCCCGGGCCGAAAGGAGCGCACCTGCCCACAGCGCGTCACCGCCGTTGTCACCGCTTCCGGCGAGAACGACTACCCGGGCGCCGTACACCCGACCGAGCCGGCGTGCCGCATGCGACAGCAGGCCGTGCACGGCCCGCTGCATCAGGGCGCCAGGTGGCAGGCTGGCCAGCAGGGACGCCTCGGCATCCCTGACCTGGATCACCAAATGGGCAGATCTCATAGCGGCCATGCTCTCCGTCGAAGCTGTCCGTCGCACCGTCAAACGCACCCTCGCGCGTCGGGGAACGGCTTCGGGCGGTCAACCCCGCCCG
>NZ_CAUVXO010000001.1:50609-57085 GCF_963555865.1 Protofrankia sp. Cr1 | reverse complement strand
GGGTGGCAGACGTGAGCCACGGCCCGAGGTGCCAGGACCCTGCGCCCGCCGAGCGCAGGTCTCGTAGAATTGCCCGATGATCGTCAACCAGTCGGGGCCAAACGGACATGACGACATCGCCATCACCCCGTTGCACGCCGTTTTCGACGAGGACGAGTGCGCTCGCCTCGCGGGCCTGGGCGAGTTCACCCGCGGCGTCGCCCTCGCGTTGCAGGGACGAGTCGGTGACCTGCGGATCCGACCGAGCAGTGCGTCCGGCACCGTGGACGGTGACCAACCCACCCAGACCCAGCTGTCAGTGATCGATGGGACGCCGGGGTCGACCTGTACGTGTCCGACCGGTGCCGTCGAACAGTTCTGCGCGCACGCCGTCGCACTCGCCCTCGTGGCCACCGGGGCGATCGACCCCGGTGAGGACGACGACGACTTCGACAGCACCGACGACGGCTTCTACGACGCCGACGGCCAGCCGATCGACCTGCGGGACTTCCTCGAGAGCCTCGACGGACCAGGCCTGGTCGACCTGGTTGTCGACCTCGCCGCCGTCAACGACGTCCTGGCGATGGATCTGCGGGAGGCCGCGACCCGCTGGCGACGCCCGCACCCGACCGACTGACCCGACCGGCCGACCATGCCGGCGGGCCGGCATCGACGCGCGCCGGGCGCCGGGCGCCGGGCGCCGATGCCACCGCACTGTATTGCCAGGCGTCATTCCACGGTGACCGACTTGGCGAGGTTGCGCGGCTGGTCGACGTCGAGGCCGCGGGCGAGGGCCAGTTCGCACGCGAAGACCTGCAGCGGCAGCGTCGTCACCAGCGGCGCGAACAGGGTCGGTGTTTCCGGTACCCGGATCAGATGCTCCGCGTAGGGTTCGACCACGGTGTCACCCTCCTCGGCGATCACAATGGTTCGCGCTCCGCGGGCACGCACCTCCTGGATGTTGGAAACGATCTTCCCATGCAGGTGTGAACGGCCCCGCGGGGACGGCACCACGATCACCACCGGCAGACCCGGCTCGATGAGCGCGATCGGCCCGTGCTTCAGCTCGCCTGCCGGAAAGCCCTCGGCGTGCATGTAGGCGAGCTCCTTGAGCTTGAGAGCGCCTTCCAGCGCCACCGGGTAACCGACATGGCGGCCGAGGAACAGCACCGCCTTGGCGTCGACCAGAGTGCGCGCAAGCGCCCTTATCGGCTCGACCGTGGCCAGGGTCTCGCGCACGAGCATCGGGGTGGTCTGCAGTTTCTCGACGTACCGCGCGACCTCGTCGCCGTAGAGGACACCGCGGGCCTGTGCGAGGTACAGGCCGACCAGCAGACACGCGGCGACCTGGCCGAGGAAGGTCTTGGTCGAAGCGACACCGACCTCCGGGCCACACCGGGTGTAGAGCACGGCATCGGACTCCCGTGGGATGGTCGACCCGTTCGTGTTACAGATCGCCAGCACCCTGGCCTTCTGCTCCCGTGCGTGCTTGACCGCCATCAGGGTGTCCAGCGTCTCGCCGCTCTGACTGATGGCGATCACCAGGGTTGAACGGTCGAGGACCGGGTCGCGGTAGCGGAACTCCGAGGCCATCTCGACCTCGCACGGCAGCCGCGTCCAGTGCTCGATCGCATACTTGGCGATCAGCCCGGCATGGTAAGCCGTGCCGCAGGCGACGATGAAGACCTTGTCGACGTCACGGAAGTCCTGGGTGGAAAGGCGCTCCTCGTCCAGAACAATCTCGCCGGCGTTCGACAGACGTCCACGCAGCGTGTCCGCGAGCGCCGTCGGCTGCTCGCTGATCTCCTTCAGCATGAAATAAGGAAAACCGCCCTTTTCCGCGGCGCTGGCATCCCAGTTCACATGGTATGGGCGGCCCTCGACAACGCCGCCGGCGAAGTCGATGATGGTAACCCCGTCGCGGCGGGCCTCGACCACCTGGTCCTGCCCGATCTCCAACGCGCTGCGGGTGTGCGCGATGAACGCCGCGACGTCGCTGGCCAGAAAGGTCTCACCCGCACCCAGGCCCACGACCAGCGGACTGTTGCGGCGCGCACCCACCACCACGTCTGGATGATCACGATGCACGACGACGAGTGTGAAGGCGCCATCCAATCGGCCGCAGACCCGCCGTAGCGCCTCGCTGAGCGGGCTCACACCCGCCGTTGCATCACCGCCGGCAGCGGCCATCCCAGCGAGTTCGATCTCGAGAAGGTGTGCGACCACCTCGGTGTCGGTCTCGCTGGTCAGCTCATGCCCGCCGCTCTCCAGGCCGGCCCGCAGACTCGCGAAGTTCTCGATGATCCCATTGTGAATCACAGCGATGGCGCCCGTGCAGTCGGTGTGCGGATGTGCATTGACGTCCGTCGGACCGCCGTGCGTCGCCCAGCGGGTGTGGCCGATGCCGGTGGTCCCGGGTAGGCCGGTGTCCGCCTCGCCCAGCATTTTCTCCAGATTCGCCAGTTTGCCGGCCTTGCGCACAACACGTAGCCGGCCGTCAGCGACCACTGCAATGCCCGCCGAGTCGTAGCCTCGATACTCCAGGCGGCGCAGCCCCGCAAGAGCGACATCCAGCGCCGACTGTCCGCCGATGTACCCGATGATCCCACACATGCGGTCAGGGTACGCAACCGAGGAAGTGTGCGAGCGCTGCCACACCTGTTTGGGTGGATGCGTCGAATGGCAAAGGGTCCGTTGCCGGGCGCTCTTAGCCGAGGGCGCTCTGGACGATCGCGGACAGGCGTGCGGCCACCGCTTGCGCCTGGGCGGTGGTCGGTGCCTCCACCATGACCCGTACCAGGGGCTCGGTGCCTGACGGACGCAGCAGAACCCGACCTTCATCGCCCAGTTCAGCCTCGGCCGCCGCCACCGCCGCGGCCAACTCAGCTGAGGTGGCAACCTTCGACCGGTCGACGCCCCGGACGTTCACCAACACCTGCGGCAGCCGTGTCATGACCTTCGCCAGCTCCGCCAACGGGCGGTCGGTCTCGGCCATCCGGCCCAGCACCTGCAACGCCGTGAGCAACCCGTCCCCGGTCGTCGCGTGGCGAAGGAAGACGACATGACCGCTCTGCTCCCCACCGAGGGACAGTCCCCGCTCACGCATGACCTCAAGCACGTAACGGTCACCAACGGGGGTCGTGATCACCTCGATGCCGGCGTCCCGCATCGCATGATGCAGGCCGAGGTTCGACATCACCGTCACCACGAGGGTGTTGTCGGCAAGCTGGCCACGCTCACGCAGCGCAAGAGCGCACAGCGCGAGGATCTGGTCGCCGTCAACGACCTCACCATTGGCGTCGACGGCGATGCAACGGTCGGCGTCCCCATCGTGCGCCATGCCGGCGTCAGCGCCGTGTTGCACCACGGCGGCCCGCAGCGATTCCATGTGGGTCGCGCCACAGGCGTCGTTGATCCGGGTCCCGTCCCCGTCGGAATGCAGGGCGATCACGTCGGCACCGGCCGTGCGCAACACGCGCGGCGCCAACAGGGACGCGGCACCCTGCGCACAGTCGACCACGACCCGAAGCCCGGTCAGCGGGACGGGCACGGTCGCCAGCAGGAAGTCCGTGTAGCTCTCCACGAGACCACCGTCGTCACGGACCCGCCCGATCGCCGCGCCGGTGGGACGGGTCGACGCGGGACCCGTGAGACGTTCGGCGATCTCGTCCTCGATCTCGTCCGGGAGCTTGTGCCCGCCAGCCGCGAACAACTTGATGCCGTTGTCCGGCATCGGGTTGTGGCTCGCCGAGAGCATCACGCCGAGGGCCGCGTTCGAGCTGATCACCGCATGAGCCACCGCCGGTGTGGGCACGACACCGATCCGCAGGACGTCCGCGCCGGCCGACGCGAGACCGGCGACGACCGCGGCCTCCAGGAATTCCCCGGACGGCCGGGTGTCACGGCCTACCACTACGGCCGGGCGCCCGCTGCCAGCAACGCGGTGCTCGGTGAGCACCCCCACAGCCGCCGCCGACAACGCCAATGCCAGTTCGGCGGTGAGATCGACATTGGCGACCCCGCGCACGCCATCGGTACCGAAGAGCCTCGCCACTTCGAGATCCCGCGAGGTCAGCGCGTCAGCGCTTGCTGTACTGAGGTGCCTTCCGAGCCTTCTTCAGGCCGTACTTCTTACGCTCCTTGACCCGGGGATCACGAGTCAGGAAGCCCGCCTTCTTCAGTATCGGACGGGATTCCTCCTCGGCAACGGTCAGCGCCCGCGCAAGGGCAAGGCGAAGTGCGCCGGCCTGGCCGGAGACGCCGCCACCGTGCAGGCGTGCAGCCACATCGTAGGACTCGGCGCGGTCCAACGCCTTGAGCGGCTCGTTGACAAGCTGCTGGTGAACCTTGTTGGGGAAGTACTCCTCCAGGGAACGCCCGTTGAGCGTCCATTTGCCGCTGCCCGGCAGCAGGCGTACCCGGACAACAGCCTCCTTGCGCCGACCGGTGGCACGAGGGTTGCCCTGGGCGTCGGTCACGACAGCCACGTCGTCTGTCCTTCCTGGTCAGATGGTCCGCGGCTTACTGCGCGACCTGGATGATTTCGAACGGATGGGGCTGCTGAGCCTGGTGGGGATGGATTGGCCCCGCGTAGACCTTGAGCTTGGTGCCCTGTGCCCTACCCAGCTTGCTCTTCGGCAGCATGCCCTTGATCGCCTTCTCGACGATGACCTGGGGCCGCGTGTCGAGCAGTGTCCCATAAGAGGTGCTGCGCAGACCGCCAGGGTAGCCGGAGTGTCGGTGATACTGGGCCTGCTCGCGCTTGTTACCACTCAGGACGACCTTGCCCGCGTTCACGACGATGACGAAGTCACCGGTGTCGATGTGCGGCGCGAATGTCGGCTTGTGCTTGCCTCGCAGCAGTTGAGCGGCCTGGCTGGCCAGCCTGCCGAGCACCACGTCCGTGGCATCGATGACATGCCAGGCTTGCTGGATGTCCGTGGGCTTGGGCTGGTACGTGCGCACAGGTCTGCCTTTTCTTGTCAGCGGATGCGTTCGATTGTGCCGTCGGGCCGCTCACGCCGCTTGACGCCTGGATCTCGCAACCCGTCATGAGCGTTAGGTCCTCCGAGGCCGCCGATGACGCGAAAAGACCGCTGATCGCATCGCCTTTGGCCGGCTAGTCCTTGAGGTTACCAGGCGGACGACGCAGCCGGCCGGCGAGGTCTGCGAACTGATCGGCAGCCGATGAAGATCCACCGAGCACGCCGTAGTCTGCGGCAGGTGGATGAGAAACCGCCAGAACGTTCACCCGGCGTTTCGGGGGACGCCCTCGAACATCCCGGCGATCTGTGGGCCCCGCCCGCCGACGACCCGCTGTTCGGCCCGCTGCGTGGATTGCCGTCCTCGATCCGCCGGCCGGTATGGACCCCCGACGCCGGCAGCTCCGTCCCGGATCCGGGCATGCCGGATCCGGGCATGCCAAATCCGGCAATCCCCGGGCCGGCAGCAGCCGAGCCGGCACCAACCGGACCGGCAGCAACCGGACCGGCAGCAATGGACTCAGCGCCCCCGGCCACATCGGCTGCGGCAACCGACGGCGCGTTGGTGCCTATCCAGGATCTGGACGCGCAGGATGATGCGCGCCGCCCGCCGGCCCCCGTTCGTCCCGTGACCCGGGGTTACATCGCTAGGTTGATCACAGTGGCGGGCATTGTGGCTGCCCTGGTGATCGCCTCTGTCGCCATCGTCGCCAAGCATGACAGCCGCAGCAGCCGGCGGGCCTCGCCGTCGGTGGCAACGGCAGGCCCGGGGCTGGTCAGCCCCGGTTTCATCGAAAGCGCGCGGACGGATTCCGACCCGGTCACAGCCAGCGAGTTCTTCGCCGCCGACCGTGCCACTCTCGATCTTCGTTCCTACCGGCGGCTCGCATCCACGCTGGAGGTCGGGTGCCCGGGTCTCACCGGTGAACTCGCTACCGCGCTGCCCGGCGACCGGTGCCGGCAGCTCGTCCACGCGGTGTATCTGAGTGAATCGGAGACGTCCGGACGCCGGGTGCTGGCAGCGGTGTCCGTTCTCGTTCTCGACGACGCGACTACCGCTGCGAAGGCGGCAAGCGTGATCGCTGCCGGCCAGGGTGGCGTACCGGCCGTGGCGGTGCCGGCGGATGCTCTGCCCGGCGCGGTGGTCACGAATCCGACCGGCGACAACTCGTGGCGGAACGCGCGGGTCAGCGGCCATTACCTGATCGTGCTGCAGCTCGCCTACACCGACGGTAGCCAGGGAGCAGGTGCTGACCCCGCGTTGAGCACCGCCAGCCACGATCTCGCGCTACTTGCCACCGAGCCGATCTTTCGACGCGGCCTCACCGGCCACGGGCCGCACTGACGATCGTCGCGTACCCTTTGGCCTTAGTGGTCGCCGCCGGAAGTTCGTCCAGGGTCTGCCGGCGCCAGGCGGCGCCTCGCGTCGTTGTCGTCAGCCCAGGTAGAACACCGCTACCTGGGCCTCCTCCGCCTCGCGACGCATCCACCCGGCATCCGACACCCCCCGAACAA
>NZ_CAUVXO010000001.1:48747-49978 GCF_963555865.1 Protofrankia sp. Cr1 | reverse complement strand
CCTCCGGCGCCGACCACTTAGTGGTCGCCACCGACCACTTAGAGCGACCGGCTAGCCGGACGAGGTCGTGGGGACCCGGACTGCCCGGGTCACCGCCGCGCGAGCGGCGAGATCGGTGTCAGGGGGGTAGCGGACCTCGACGAGGGTCAGGCCATGCGGCGCAACCACGGTCACCGCCGGGTCGCGAACACCTCGCACGAGGACCCGCGCGGCCCACTCCCGGGGACGGCGGCCCTCCCCCACGGCGAGCAGCGCCCCCACCAATGCCCTGACCATCGAGTGGCAGAAGGCGTCCGCCTCCACGTCGGCGGCCACCACGCCGTCGTGCACCCGTGCCACGTCAAGGCGCAGCAGCGTCCGCACGGTGGTCGCACCCTCCTTACGCCGGCAGAAGGCGCTGAAGTCGTGCTCACCCAGCAGCGTGATGGCCGCGTGCCGCATCCGCTCGGCGTCCAGTGGGCGCGGCCAGGCCAACGTGTCGTGGCGGCGTAGCGGGTCGACCCCGTACGGCGCGTCCCCGATCCGGTAGACGTAGCGCCGCGATAACGCCGAGAAGCGGGCGTCGAACCCCGGCGGGGCCGGCGCGAGGCCCGTGATCCGCACGGAACGCTCCAGCACGCCGTTGAGTCGGCGAGCGAGCCCGCCGAGCGGGACGTCATCGGGAATGTCAACGTGGGCCACCTGGCCACGCGCATGGACACCGGCATCGGTCCGGCCGGCAACCGTGAGCCGGACGGCGGGCAACCGCGCGACCCGCATCAGAGCGTCTTCGACATCACCCTGCACGGTCCGCCGTCCGGGCTGGCGTGCCCAGCCGGCGAACAGCGTCCCGTCGTAGGCCAGGTCGAGGCGCAGGCGCTGCAGCCCGTCTGAGGCGTTCACGGCATCCTGACGATTCCGGTCGGACAGTTCTGAATCACACCGTTGATCACATTGTCCTGCCGGATGCGAAGTGGCGGGAAAGACATCGGGGATCACCAGGATCATGGTGTGACGCGAAACACGAAGCCCACCATCCTCCAGCGGATGGTGGGCTCGCGCGAGCTGGGGTTCCTGAGCAGATCGCCAGGGCCTGTCCGGTGAATACCAGTCGATACCGCCGATAATCAACCGAACAGGCCTCAGGGAGCCGACGGACACACGATCATGATTCTGATTCTGTGCACGCGCGCCCGGCCCCGCGACCTCGCGTACCTGTTGCCGGGCGCTTCTATTGCGCCGTGGGGGCGCC
>NZ_CAUVXO010000001.1:43356-48510 GCF_963555865.1 Protofrankia sp. Cr1 | reverse complement strand
GCCTCCGCCGCCACCGCGGCCGCGGTCGGCGACTCCTTCGCGAGATCCGCAGCGGCTTCCGCTGTCGCACCGGTCGGCCGCCGCCGGGAGATGAAGCGACTGCCGCGCGCCCGCTCGGCCTCGCCCACCGCCTCCTGCGCGACCGTCATAGCCTCGACGAGCTCGATGCGCGCCAGCGGGGCGTTGTCGCCCTTGCGGGGCCCGAGCTTCACGATGCGGGTGTAACCGCCGTCGCGGTCGGCATAGCGCGGGCCGATCTCGGTGAACAGAACGTGCACGACGGACTTGTCCCGGACCACCCGCAGCACGCGGCGCCGCGAATCCAGATCGCCGCGCTTGGCAAAGGTCACCAGCCGCTCGGCGTACGGGCGCAGGCGCTTGGCCTTGGTCTCCGTCGTGGTGATACCGCCGTGCTCGAACAGCGCGGTGGCGAGGTTGGCCAGCATCAGCCGCTCATGTGCGGGACTGCCGCCGAGCCGGGGGCCCTTGGAAGGCGTGGGCATGACAGTGCTCCTCGTTCCTTTCGCTGTCCGTCAGCGTGTTACGGGCGCCACAGGTGCCGTTGTGTCTAGTACTGCTCGGTCTCGACGAACTCCGCACCATCGTCGGTCGGATCGCTGAACGGAGCGTGGTAGGTGTCGGTACCGTAGGTGTCCACTGCCTGTCGCGGGTCGAATCCCGGCGGGGAATCCTTGAGCTGCAGACCCATCCCAGCAAGCTTCGTCTTGACCTCGTCGATCGACTTCTGGCCGAAGTTGCGGATGTCGAGCAGGTCCGCCTCGCTGCGGGACACCAGCTCACCGATCGTGTGAATGCCCTCGCGCTTGAGGCAGTTGTAGGAGCGGACGGTCAGATCCATCTCCTCGATCGGCAGCGCCAGATCCGCGGCAAGGGCGGCGTCCGCCGCGGAAGGACCGATGTCGACGCCCTCCGCCTCGGCGTTCAGCTCCTGAGCGAGACCGAACAGACCGACGAGCGTCTTGCCAGCGCTGGCCATCGCATCCCGCGGCGAGATCGACTGCTTGGTCTCGACATCCACGATCAGTCGGTCGAAGTCGGTCCGCTGCTCGACACGGGTCGCCTCGACCTTGTAGGTGACCTTGAGAACCGGAGAATAGATCGAGTCGACCGGGATCCGGCCGATCTCCTGGCCCGCCTGCTTGTTCTGGGTGGCGCTGACATAGCCACGCCCCCGCTCGACGGTCAGCTCGATCTCGAGCTTGCCCTTTTCGTTGAGAGTCGCCAGCACCAGGTCCAGGCTGTGTACCTCGACGCCGGCCGGCGGCGCGATGTCTGCCGCCGTGACCACGCCCGGGCCCTGCTTGCGCAGGTACATCACGGTGGGGTCGTCGTTCTCGGAACTCACGACCAGTTCCTTCAGGTTCAGGATCAGGTCGGTAACGTCCTCTTTGACCCCTGGAACCGTGGAGAACTCGTGCAGTACCCCGTCGATGCGGATGCTGGTCACCGCCGCACCGGGAATCGAGGACAGCAGAGTGCGGCGAAGGGAGTTACCGAGGGTGTAGCCGAACCCGGGCTCAAGCGGTTCGATGACGAACCGCGAGCGGAACTCGGAGATCGGTTCCTCGGCCAGCGTCGGGCGCTGTGCGATGAGCATCGTTACATCCTTCCAAACACGGCGACCGCCATATGACGCCGTGACTTCGGCTCCGGACGGAGCCCATGGGCGGGGTCTCCGTCCACCCCACCCATGTCGAACGAAAAGTTGAAGTCTACGCTACTTGGAGTACAGCTCGACGATCAGCTGCTCCTGGACCTGGGTGTCGATCACCTGGCGGGCCGGCAGCGAGTGCACCAACACCCGCAGCTGGGTCGGGATGACCTCCAGCCAGGCCGGAACAGTGCGCTGGCCCGCCGTCTCGCGCGCGATGATGAAGGGGGTCAGCTCACGTGCCTTGGGCGCGATCTCGACGATGTCGTTCTCGCTGACCCGGTAGCTCGGGATGTCGACCTTCCTAGCGTTGACCACGACGTGCCCGTGCCGCACAGCCTGGCGGGCAGCGTCACGCGACGGTGCGAAGCCAGCCCGGTAGACAACGTTGTCGAGCCTCGATTCGAGGATCTTCAGCAGCTCGTCGCCGGTCTTGCCGGTTCGGCGGTTCGCCTCGTCGTAGTAGCCGCGGAACTGCTTCTCAAGTATCCCGTAGATGCGTGCGCACTTCTGCTTCTCACGCTTCTGCAGCAGGTACTCGGAGTCCTTGGTGCGGCCGCGGCCGTGCTCACCCGGAGGATACGGCCGGATCTCGATCGGGCACTTGGGTGACTCGCACTTGCTGCCCTTGAGGAACAGCTTCGTCTTCTCACGGCGGCAGCGCTTGCAGTCCGCGCCGGTATAGCGGGCCATGCTTGTCCTTCTCTCCTTTTCGGCCAGAGATGGCGCGATCATGTGTTTCGTCGCGCCACCGGAGGCCTTGAGTGATCACCTGGTGACCACTCAGCCCTGGTGTTGCCGGCGCGAACTCCGCCAGAGGTAGCGCGACCGAGGCATTCCTCGCGCCACCGCGGGCCCTGATGTACCGGGTCAGACCCTACGTCGTTTGGGCGGCCGACAACCGTTGTGAGGCGTCGGGGTCACGTCCTGGATGGCGCCGACCTCAAGGCCAGCCGCCTGCAGGGAGCGGATCGCCGTCTCCCGGCCCGACCCCGGACCCTTGACGAAGACGTCCACCTTGCGCATCCCGTGCTCCTGCGCCTTGCGAGCGGCGTTCTCCGCCGCCATCTGCGCGGCGAACGGCGTCGACTTACGGGAGCCCTTGAACCCGACGTGCCCGGCGCTCGCCCAGGAGATCACATTTCCGCTGGGGTCCGTGATCGACACGATCGTGTTGTTGAAGGTGCTCTTGATGTGGGCGTGGCCGTGCGCGACGTTCTTCTTTTCCTTGCGCCGGACCTTCTTGATCCCGGCGGCACGCGTCTTTGGCGGCATATGTGCTCGTGGTCTCCGTTTGCGAGGTCGTCGGTCAGTGCCCGGCGGTGATGACCGACAGTGGTCACACCGACCGAAAGCCGCTGACTACTACTTCTTACCGGCCTTCTTCTTGCCGGCGATGGCACGGCGTGGACCCTTGCGGGTACGCGCATTGGTGTGGGTCCGCTGCCCGTGGACGGGAAGGTTCCGCCGGTGCCGCAGGCCCTGGTAGCAACCGATTTCCATCTTCCGCCGGATGTCCTGGCGTACCTCTCGGTGCAGGTCACCCTCGACCCGGTAGTGCGCGTCGATCCACTCCCGGAGGCTGACGATCTCTTCCTCGGAGAGGTCGCGAACGCGTGTGTCCGGGTTGACCCCGGTGGCGGCGAGGGTCTCCAGTGAGCGGGTCCGGCCGATCCCGAAGATGTAGGTGAGACCAACCTCGATCCGCTTCTCCCGCGGGAGGTCTACGCCTGACAGGCGTGCCATACCAGGTATTTCCTTCCTGTACCGGAGGTCTTGAGCGTCCCCACCCCGTCACGGCGCGCTGTCCGTCGAACCGGGCCCCGGCCTCCGACCGGGGGTGAGTGCCGTCTGACACGACACGGTGACGCTTTGACGAGCATGTCCAACACCCCGTAGCCGCGAAGCATCGTTCCCGACCACCGGGCCACGGCGTCAGCCCTGACGCTGTTTGTGGCGCAGATTGTCACAGATGACCATTACCCGGCCATGGCGACGGATCACTTTGCACTTGTCGCACATCTTCTTGACGCTTGGTTTGACCTTCACGGCTGCACGAACCTCCTTGCGCAACCGCTGGGGCGCGCGTCCGGATGGCTGGGAATCCCCGGCCTCCGGCGAGTGATTTGATCAACCATCACATCGCCGTCGGCCAAGCGAGCTTACTTGTAGCGGTAGACGATCCGACCCCGGGACAGGTCGTACGGGGACAGCTCGACGACCACCCGGTCCTCCGGAAGGATTCGGATGTAGTGCTGACGCATCTTGCCACTGATGTGGGCGAGAACGCGATGACCGTTTTGAAGCTCAACCCGGAACATTGCGTTCGGGAGTGGCTCCACAACTCGGCCCTCGATCTCGATGGCCCCGTCCTTCTTCGGCATGTCCTCCGCTGTCCTACCCTCGGGTGTCCGACGGTGGACACAGACGAACGTCAACGCCCGACTAACCGTCGGCTCCTAAGTGTACGTTGCCCATCCGTCAAGAGCCAACCTGGCTCTGCCGTGCGACCGAACAGGACGGTCGAGCGCCGTGCGGGGCTGCGATCAGGCAGCGGAGCTCTGGGCCGGCTGGCCGCAGGCCACACCGAGCTCGGCGAACTTCGCGACGCCGCCATCGAGCGCGGTCAGCACCCAGGGCCCCCGCGATGTGACGGCGACCGTGTGTTCCGTGTGAGCGGCGAACGAGCCGTCGGTGGTGACCACCGTCCAGTCGTCGTCGAGCACCGCTGTGTCCGGCCTACCAAGCGTGATCATCGGTTCGATCGCGAGTGCCACCCCTTCGACCAGCCGGATGCCGCGGCCCGGTCGCCCATGGTTGAGGACGTGGGGTGGCTGGTGCATTTCGGTGCCGATCCCGTGCCCACCGTAGTGGTCCACGATGCCGTACCCGAGTGGATGGACGTAACGCTCCACCGCCGCCGAGATGTCGGTGAGTTTACCCCCGAGCTGCGCGGCCGCCAGACCTCGCCACAGGGCCTGCTCGCACGCCTCGGTCATCTCCAGGAGGTTCTGCGCAACCGCTCCGACCGGCACCGTTATCGCGGCATCACCGTGCCAGCCGTTCACGATCGCGCCACAGTCGATCGAGATGAGATCTCCCTCGCGCAGCACCCGCTTGCGCTGGGGGATGGCATGCACGACCTCGTTGTTGACCGACGTGCAGATCGTCGCCGGAAAGCCCTGGTAGCCCTTGAAGGATGGGATGGCACCCTCGTCGCGGATGGCCTTCTCGGCGACGGCATCGAGATCAGCGGTGCTGACACCCGGTTCGACGGCCGCACGCAGCTTCGCCAGGGTGCGCGCGACGACAAGTCCCGCCACCCGCATTTTAGCGATCTCACCATCGGTCTTGATCTGGACATGCTCTCGTCGCGCCACGCTCGTCGCCCCGGTCCGTATCCCTGGTCTGTTCGAGGCCTCCGGCTGTGCGACAAAACCATGATCGCACTACCTTCGGCCATGTCTGCCTGCGGCCTCCGG
>NZ_CAUVXO010000001.1:23678-42886 GCF_963555865.1 Protofrankia sp. Cr1 | reverse complement strand
CACCGCCAACCGCCCCTGCCCCATCGCCGCCCAGACCGCCGTACGCACTCATCAACATCCGGGCGGCAGACCCTAGCTGGCATAGTGACGCAGAGCGTCCAACGCACGATCGGTGACGTTGTCCACCGGGCCGGTGGCGTCAAGACCGATCAGCAGGCCCTTTGCCGCGTAGTAGGCCACCAGGGGTGAGGTCTGTTCGGCGTAGACCTCCAGTCGGTGGCGCACGGTCTCGGAACGGTCGTCGTCACGCTGGAACAGCTCACCGCCGCAGCGATCGCAGACGCCCTCCGCCGCGGGTGGATCGAAGTCCACATGCCAGATGTGCCCACAGTTACGGCAGGTCCGCCGCCCGGACAGCCGCCGCACCACCTCATCGTCGTCGACGACGAGTTCCAGGACGACATCCAGGCGCGTACCCATTCCCTCGAGCAGCTGCCCCAGGACCTCGGCCTGCGGCACGTTGCGCGGGAACCCATCAAGCAGGAAGCCCTTGGCGGCGTCCTCCTCGGCCAGCCGATTTCGGACCATCGCGATGGTGACCTCATCAGGAACGAGATCACCCGCATCCATGTACCGCTTCGCGAGCACGCCGAGGTCAGTGCCCTCTCGGACGTTCGCCCGGAAGATGTCTCCCGTTGAGATCTTGGGGATCGACCGCGCCTGGGCGATGAACGCGGCCTGGGTGCCCTTGCCCGCACCCGGCGGTCCGACCAGTACGAGGCGCACTACCGCAGGAAACCTTCGTAGTTGCGGAGCATGAGCTGGCTTTCGATCTGTTTGACGGTCTCCAGCCCCACCCCCACAATGATCAGTACCGAGGTGCCGGCGAAGGGGAACGGTTGCTGCTTGGTGAGGTTCAGCAGCGCCAGCGGCAGCACCGTGATGACGCCGAGGAAGAGCGAACCCGGGAGGGTGATCCTCGACAGAACCCGATCGAGGTACTCCGCGGTCGGCCGGCCGGGCCGAATTCCAGGGATGAAACCGCCGTACTTCTTCATGTTGTCCGCCACCTCGGTCGGGTTGAAAGTGATGGCCACGTAGAAGTAGGTGAAGAAAATGATCAGACCGGCATAGATAATCAGATAGAGGGGATGATCACCCCGAGCCAGGTAGCGCTGTTCGAAATCCTGGAAGGTCCTGTTGTCCCAGACCTGACCGAGCAGCTGCGGAAGCTGGAGCAGGGACGACGCGAAGATCACAGGTATGACGCCGGCCTGGTTGACCTTGATTGGCAGATAGGTCGAGGTACCGCCGTACATCCTGCGGCCGATCAGCCGCTTGGCGTACTGCACCGGGATCCGCCGCTGTGACTGCTCGACAAACACCACGAACACGACGATCGCCAGACCCAGCAGACAAATCAGGGTGAAGACGACACCGCCGGCCACCTGGAGAATCCGCGTTCCCTGCGACGGCAGTGCGGCCGCGATCGACGTGAAAATCAACAGGGACATTCCGTTGCCGACGCCGCGGCTCGTGATCAATTCGCCAAGCCACATGATGACGGCGGTGCCCGCGGTCATGGTGATGACGATGACCGCGATGCGGAACAGGCTGGTGTTCGGGATGATCGGCGTGGAACAGCCGGGGAAGAGGTTGCCGCTGCGGGCGAGCGCGACGATGCCGGTCGCCTGTAGCACTCCCAGGGAAATAGTCAGATAACGGGTGTACTGCGTGAGCTTCTGCTCGCCGGACGTGCCTTCCTTCTTCAGCTGTTCGAGACGCGGAATGACCACGACCAGCAGCTGGATGATGATGCTCGCCGTGATGTACGGCATGATCCCCAGCGCAAAGATGGAGAGCTGAAGAAGAGCGCCCCCGCTGAAAAGATTGATCAGCGAGTAGACGTTGCGGCTGTCGGCGCTCGCGGAGGACAGGCACTGGTTGATCGCACTGGTTGAGATCCCCGGAGACGGCAGCACGCTGCCCATCCGGAACAGGACGATGATCCCGAACGTAAAGAGCAGCTTCTTACGCAGGTCAGGCGTGCGGAAGGCCCGCGTGAAGGCGGTGAGCACGGCTCCTCCTGCTGATCGTCACGGCAAACGCACTCGATGGACGACTGTCCCGACCGAACATAGGACCGGCGGTGCACGGTGTGCCGACTGTAACAGTAGAGACGGTCCACTCGTCCCGACATGGGCCAGCGATGGCATCCAGCGCGCCGGCATCACGGCCGATCCCGGAGCCGGCACGACCGTCGGTCACCGCCGGGATCAGTGGCGGCGCCAGCTGGCCCATGGCCTTTCGGATTATTCAGAACAGACCTGGCTTATCGTTACAAAACTGTGGGTCGGACGCAACCGGAGACGGAACAATCATGCATCTCCCCGGCTACCGAGCTCCCCCGCCGCCGGAAGCCCCGTGCGACGCCAAGCGCCGGACGGGGCTTCGCGTCGCACGGGGCGCCGCACAGCCTCAGAGCTCGACGACGCTGCCGCCGACAGCGAGGATCTTCTCCCGGGCGCTGGTGGAAAACGCGTGGGCGCTCACATTAAGGGCCACGCCGATCTCCCCGTCGCCCAGGACCTTCACGAGAGCATTGCGGCGCACCGCACCAGCACCGACCAGGTCATCCACGCTGATCTCACCGCCCGCCGGGAACAGCTCGGCGAGAGTGGCGACATTGACAACCTGGTATTCCTTGCGGAACCGGTTCCTGAACCCCTTGAGCTTGGGCACGCGCATGTGCAGCGGCATCTGGCCGCCCTCGAAGCGGACCGGGACCTGCTTGCGCGCCTTCGACCCCTTCGTACCGCGACCGGCGGTCTTGCCCTTGGAGCCCTCACCCCGACCGACGCGCATCTTGGCCTTGTGGGCGCCCGGTGCGGGCTTGAGGTGGTGAATCTTGAGGCCGCGGCCGCGGGCGGCATCCGCCGTCTCCACCTCGGATGTCTTGGTCAGGTTGCTCATTCATCCACCTCCTCGACCGTAACGAGATGGGTCACAGTTGCGATCATCCCGCGCACTTCCGGGCGGTCATCGCGGACAGTAGTGGCTCTGATTCGACGGAGCCCGAGGGTCCGCAGGGTCTCACGCTGGTTTCGCGTCCCGCCGATGTCGGAGCGGATCTGGGTAATCTTCAAGCGTGCCATCACGCACCGACCCCGGCCGCCCGGGCCCGCAGCATCGCCGGCGGTGCAACGTCCTCGATCGGCAGTCCGCGGCGTGCCGCGATCTCCTCGGGACGCATCAGACCCCGTAGTGCCGCGACGGTGGCATGCACGATGTTGATCGGGTTCGACGAGCCCAGCGACTTCGACAGGACGTCGTGAACACCCGCGCACTCCAACACCGCGCGTACCGGGCCACCGGCGATGACGCCGGTACCCGGCGAGGCCGGCTTGAGCAACACGACTCCGGCCGCAGCCTCGCCCTGGATCGGGTGCGGAATCGTCGAGCCGATCCGCGGCACCTTGAAGAAGTGCTTCTTGGCCTCCTCAACGCCTTTGGCGATGGCGGCCGGCACCTCCTTGGCCTTACCGTAACCCACACCTACAGTGCCGTCCGCGTCACCAACGATGACGAGTGCGGTGAAGCTGAACCGCCGACCGCCCTTGACCACCTTCGCCACCCGGTTGATGGCGACGACACGCTCGATGTAGGCGTTCTTGTCCTGCGCCGGACCGCCGCCCTGGCGGTCGCGGCGTTCCCGACGGTCAGAGCCGCCGGAGCCGCCTCCGCGGCGCTGCTGGCCTGGCATCAGTACATCTCCCTGTTCGTTGAGTTTCCGCGCGTCCAACGGCGGGGCATCAGAACTCCAGCCCGCCTTCCCTGGCGGCGTCCGCGAGCGCGGCTATCCGGCCGTGGTAGGTCCGACCACCACGATCGAACACCACCGCGGCAATTCCCGCTTGCCGGGCACGCTCGGCGACGAGTTGCCCGACGGCCTTCGCCTGTGCGGTCTTGTCGCCGTCCGTGGCACGCAGCGACACGTCCAGCGTGGACGCTGACACGAGGGTGTGGCCGGCGCTGTCGTCGATGACCTGGGCATAGATGTGACGAGCCGAGCGCGTGACCACGAGCCGCGGGCGGGCGGGTGTACCCGCGATCTTCTTGCGAATCCGCACGTGCCGGCGAAGCTTCGCCGAACGCCGCTGGGCGCTGACACTGACAGCCATGATCCGTTCCCCTACTTCCCGGACTTGCCGACCTTGCGGCGGACGACTTCGCCCTGGTACCGCACACCCTTGCCCTTGTACGGGTCTGGCTTGCGGAGCCGACGGATCTTGGCTGCCACCTCGCCGACCTGCTGCTTGTCGATCCCGTGAACGACAAAACGCGTCGGCGACTGCACCTCGAACCGGATGCCCTCCGGTGCCTTCACCGCGACCGGGTGACTGAAACCGAGTGCGAACTCCAGATCCGAGCCCCGAGCCTGAACGCGGTAACCGACGCCGACGATCTCAAGCGCCTTCGAGTATCCGCTGGTGACCCCGGTGACCATGTTGGCCACAAGCGAACGGGTCAGACCGTGCAACGCCCGCGACCGGCGTTCGTCGTTCGGGCGGGTGACGAGCAGTTGACCGTCCTGTGCACTGACGGTGATCGGTTCCACTACAGAATGACTGAGAGTCCCCTTGGGCCCCTTGACGACGATCGCCGAGCCGTCCATGGACACATCCACGCCGCTGGGCACCGAGATCGGCAGCCGTCCAATGCGTGACATCGCGCGACCCCCTACCAGACGTAGGCGAGGACTTCCCCGCCTACCCTGCGCTTGTTGGCCTGCCTGTCGGTGAGCAGGCCCGATGACGTGGAGATGATCGCCACGCCGAGGCCGCCGAGCACCTTGGGCAGGTTGGTCGCCTTTGCGTAGACCCGCAGGCCCGGCTTACTGATGCGCTTCACTCCGGCGATGGAGCGCTCCCGGTTCGGGCCGTACTTCAGCTCCACGACGAGGGACGCGCCGACGGCGCCTTCCGGCGGCTCCTCAACGTGCCATCCGGCGATGTAACCCTCCTGCTGGAGGATCTCGGCAATATGCGTTTTGATCTTGCTGTTCGGCATCACCACCTGATCGTGGTATGCGCGGTTGGCATTGCGGACACGGGTCAGCATGTCCGCAATTGGATCTGTCATCGTCATGGGGCTGGAGCCTTCCTCGTGGCGGTTCCCCGGAATATCGGACCGGGGCCTGCCGCGAACCGGTGGGTGGTGTGGGTCAGCAGCGGAGCTTTCCCGCTACCACGAGCTCTTGGTGATCCCGGGAAGCTCTCCACGGTGCGCCATCTGCCGTAGGCATACCCTGCACAGACCGAACGTCCGGTAAACCGACCGCGGCCGCCCGCATCGCTGGCAACGGGTGTAGCCCCGCACGCCGAACTTCGGCTTGCGGATCGACTTTTCAATCAATGCCTTCTTCGCCATCTGCCTGCCATGCCTTCTCTCTGGCCGCCGGTGGTGCGAAAACCACAATCGCACCACCGGTTACCATCAGTTCTCCTTGAAGGGGAAGCCCAACCCGCGAAGCAGCGCGCGGCCCTCGTCGTCCTTGGTAGCGGTCGTGACAACCGTGATGTCCATGCCGCGGACCCGGTCGATACGGTCTATGTCGATCTCATGAAAGATCGACTGTTCGACCACGCCGAAGGTGTAGTTACCGGATCCGTCGAACTGCTTCGGTGACAGGCCCCGGAAGTCACGGATACGCGGGAGGGCTACCGACACGAGCCGGTCCAGAAACTCCCACATCCGATCACCACGCAGGGTTACCTTCGCCCCGATAGGCATGCCCTCCCGCAGCTTGAACTGCGCGATGGACTTCTTCGCCCGACGAACGGCCGGCTTCTGGCCGGTGATCGCTGTGAGGTCCCGCAACGCGCCGTCGATGAGCTTCGCGTCCCGGGCGGCGTCGCCGACACCCATGTTGACCACGACCTTGACCACGGTCGGAATCTGCATCACGTTCGGGTAGTGGAACTGCTCACGCAGGCCCGACGCGATCTCCTCGCGATACCGCAGCTTGAGCCGTGGCAACGGACGGGGTTCGGTGACTCGGGATTCGGTGATAGTAGTCATTTCGATCCCTACAGCTCGGTGCCGGTGCGGCGGGAGATCCGCACCTTCGTACCGTCGTCGTTGACGCGGTAGCCGATCCTGGTCGGACGGCCGTCGGACGGATCCACAATCATGACGTTGCTGACGTGGATGGGCGCTTCCTGGGTCACGATCCCGCCGGACTGCGAGCCGCGGGCCGAGGTGTTCACCCGGGTGTGCCGGGTGACCCTGTTCGCACCCTCGACAATCACCTTGTCCTCAACGGGAAAAGCCCTGATGACCTTTCCCTTGAGACCACGGTCCTTACCGGTCACGATCTGGACCGTGTCACCCTTCCTGATCTTCATTCCGGCCACGGTCACAGCACCTCCGGCGCCAGCGAAATAATCTTCATGAACTTCTTGTCACGCAGCTCCCGGCCAACCGGGCCGAAGATGCGCGTACCCCGGGGGTCGCCACCGTCCCGGATGAGCACGGCGGCGTTCTCGTCGAACCGGATGTAGGAGCCGTCGGGACGCCGGCGCTCCTTGGTAGTGCGTACTACGACCGCCTTGACCACGTCGCCGCGCTTGACGCCGGCCCCGGGCAGGGCGTCCTTCACGGTCCCGACGATGATGTCGCCGATACCGGCATAACGACGCCCCGAACCGCCGAGTACCCGAATGCACAGCAGTTCCCTGGCACCCGTGTTGTCGGCGACCCGAAGTCGCGACTCCTGCTGGATCACTTCCCGCTCCCGAACTGCGTCTGCGCCCGCCTGCCGGCGGCCGGCTCGCTAGACCCTTCCAATGCCTCCCGCGGCGCACAGAACATGATCACGCCGCCTTCGGCCGGTCCTACACGATCGGCTGGTCGATCTACTTCGCCTTCTCCAGCACTTCCACCACACGCCAGCGCTTGGTCGCTGACAGCGGCCGGGTCTCCATGAGCAGAACCCGGTCACCGACGCCGCTCGTACTGTTCTCGTCGTGTGCCTTGACCTTCTTGGTACGCCTGATGGTCTTGCCGTAAAGCGGGTGCTGAACCCGGTCCTCCACCGCGACGACCACGGTCTTGGCCATCTTCTCGCTGACCACGAGGCCCTCACGAACCTTGCGGAAGCCGCGATCGGCGGTCGCGCCCGACGCGGCGGCCGGCGCAGTCCTCGGCACGGCGGCCGGCGCGGTAGGCGCCGCCTCCGCCGGGGGGTTGCCTGTCGTCGGGGTGCCGTCCGTTGTCATCCCATTCACGCCCGTTCCACCTGTATTGCCGCCGTTGCCTGCAACGGCTCGATGCCGTCAACCGCTCCGACCACACCGGTTCCGATCAGATCAGGATCATCGACAAGACCGAGCTCACGCTCCCGAAGCACCGTGTAGATGCGCGCGATGTCGCGCCGAACGGCCTGCAGGCGACGGTTGTTGGAGAGCTGGCCGGTGGCCGCCTGAAAACGGAGGTTGAACAACTCCTCCTTGGCCTCGCGGAGCTTGTCCACCAGGTCCTGCCCGGACAGTGCCCGCAGTTCGTCCGCGGTCGCGGTCACCATCAGGCACCTCCCTCGCGGGTCACGAACCGGCACTTCATCGGGAGCTTGTGGATGGCACGCCGCATCGCCTCCCGGGCGACCGGCTCGGCCACACCCGAGAGCTCGAACATCATGCGTCCGGGCTTGACGTTGGCGATCCACCACTCCGGTGAACCCTTGCCGGAACCCATCCGGGTCTCGGCCGGTTTCTTGGTCAGCGGCCGGTCCGGGTAGATGTTGATCCAGACCTTGCCACCACGGCGGATGTGACGCGTCATCGCGATACGCGCCGACTCGATCTGCCGGTTCGTCACATAGGCGGACTCGAGCGCCTGGATGCCGAATTCGCCGAACGCGATTTTGGTGCCGCCCTTGGCCGCGCCACCACGATCGGGGTGGTGCTGCTTGCGGTGTGCGACCTTGCGGGGAATCAACATCGTCCTAGCCCTCCGTCTCCTGGGCAGCCTGCGTCGCGGGCGCGGCGGTATCGACCGGGGCCGGCGCTGCTGCCGGGGGCGGAGCCGGGGTCGGCGCTGCTACCGGGGGCGGGGCCGGGGTCGGAGCTGCTGCCGGAGCAGCCGGGGTCGGAGCCGGAGCTGCTGCCGGAGCAGCCGGAGCCGGCGCTGCTGGCGGCGCCGAAACCGGAGCCGCCGGGACATCCGCCTGCACGCTCGGGGCAGCGACGGTCGGTGCGGGACTGGCGTCGGCCGCACCGACACCGCCTGCAGCGGCACCGCCTGCCGTCGCTGCGTCGCCGCCGCCGCTGCCACGACCGCCCCGCCGCTCACCCTGCCGCGCTGCCGCACGACCGGCCTCGGTGCCGCCGGTGGTGGTACCCGACGAACCCGAACGCGGCCCACGGCGCGGACGCTCCCGGCGGTGCTGGCGCTGAAGTGCCTCCTGCGCCTCCCGCTCCGCACGGCTCTGAACGATGTCACCCTTGTAGATCCAGACCTTCACGCCGATACGGCCGAAGGTGGTCCGGGCCTCGTAGAACCCGTAGTCGATGTCGGCGCGCAGCGTGTGCAGGGGCACCCGGCCTTCGCGGTAGAACTCCGAGCGGCTCATCTCGGCCCCGCCGAGGCGTCCGGAACACTGCACCCGGATGCCTTTGGCGCCGCCCTTCATCGCCGACTGCATGGCCTTGCGCATCGCCCGCCGGAAGCTGACCCGGCTCGACAGCTGCTCCGCCACGCCCTGCGCGACGAGCTGGGCGTCGACCTCAGGGTTCTTCACCTCAAGGATGTTGAGCTGGACCTGCTTGCCGGTCAGCTTCTCGAGGTCGCCGCGGATGCGGTCGGCCTCGGCACCGCGACGTCCGATGACGATCCCCGGGCGGGCGGTGTGGATGTCCACCCGCAGCCGGCCCTGGGTCCGCTCGATGTCGACCCGGCTGATTCCCGCACGCTCCATGCCCCGGGACATCATCTTACGGATCTTCACATCTTCGCCGACATACGCCTTGTACTGCTTGTCGGCGTACCAACGAGAGGTGAACTCCGAAGTGATCCCGAGTCGGAACCCGTGCGGGTTGACCTTCTGCCCCACTACCGGGCCCTCCTTGCAGTCTGCGATGCGCCGGTCGACGCGCCGCGGGTCACCGAAACCGGTTCCCGGCTTTCAACGACGACCGTGATGTGGCTGGTCCGCTTCCGGATCCGGTAGGCACGACCCTGCGCCCGCGGACGGATGCGCTTGAGCGTCGGGCCCTCGTCGACGTAGACCTCGCCCACCCAGAGCGTGGACGGGTCAAGCCCGTGATTGTGCTCGGCGTTCGCGACCGCGCTCGCGACCACCTTGTACACGTCCTCGCTGGCCGCCTGTGGGGCGAAGCGAAGGATGTCCAGGGCCTCGCGGGCGGAACGGCCACGGACCAGGTCGACGACCCGACGTGCCTTGGTCGGCGAGACCCGGACATAGCGGGCCGATGCCTTCGCTCCGTCCAGACCGGACCGGGTGAGCCCGTCCACGAGGTCGTCAGCCACGGCGTGACCTCCGGTCTTCCTTGACGTGACCGCGGAAGGTCCGCGTCGGCGCGAACTCGCCGAGCTTGTGACCGACCATCCCCTCGGTGATGAACACCGGGATGTGCTTGCGGCCATCGTGCACGGCGATGGTGTGCCCGAGCATGTCCGGGATCACCGTCGAACGCCGCGACCAGGTCTTGATGACGTTCTTCGTGCCCTTGGCGTTCTGCACGTCCACCTTCTTGAGCAGGTGGTCGTCGACGAACGGGCCCTTTTTCAGACTGCGTGGCATGGCGTGTCTCCTCCTTCCTGCTCAGAACCGATGGTCATGTGTCGATTGACACCGAATGGGATTAATCATGATCACCGCCGCCTGTTCTGCTTCCGACGACGGACGATCAGCGCGTCGCTCGCCTTGCGGGTGGCACGGGTGCGGCCCTCGGGGCGGCCCTTGGGGTTCACCGGATGACGGCCGCCGGAGGTCTTGCCCTCACCACCACCATGTGGGTGGTCGACCGGGTTCATCGCCACACCGCGGACGGTGGGACGACGGCCCTTCCAGCGCATCCGGCCGGCCTTGCCCCAGTTGATGTTGCTCTGTTCGGCGTTGCCCACCTCGCCGACCGTCGCCCGGCACCGGACGTCGACATTGCGGATCTCGCCGGAGGGCATCCGCAGTTGGGCGAAGGGACCGTCCTTGGCCACCAGCTGCACGCTTGTACCGGCGCTACGCGCGATCTTCGCTCCGCCACCGGGACGCAGTTCGATGGCATGTACCACCGTGCCGGTCGGGATGTTGCGCAACGGAAGGGCATTACCCGGCTTGATGTCAGCCGTCGTGCCCGAGCTGACCATGTCACCCTGCTTGAGCTTCACCGGGGCGAGGATGTAGCGCTTCTCGCCGTCGGCGTAGTGCAGCAGGGCGATCCGTGCCGTCCGGTTCGGGTCGTACTCGATGTGCGCGACCTTGGCCGGCACGCCGTCCTTGTCCCGCTTGAAGTCGATCAGACGGTACGCACGCTTGTGACCACCACCCTGGTGCCGCGTGGTGATGCGCCCGTGGACGTTGCGACCGCCCTTCGAGTGCAGCGGGCGGACCAGCGACTTCTCCGGGTGGTCACGAGTGACCTCGACGAAGTCGGCCACGCTCGAGCCACGGCGGCCGGGGGTGGTCGGCTTGTACCTGCGAATGCCCATTGTCTACCTACCCGTGTCCGAGCTACGGCGCGCCGGGCCCAGCGGGCGCCTGGCGGTGTTCTCGTCGGCTTGCGTGTCACGCACCAGGGCCTCCGAACATCTCGATGGCGTCCCCGGGGGCCAGGCTGACCATGGCCCGCTTGGTGGACTTCCGCTGGCCCCAACCGCCCTTGGTGCGCTTGCGCTTTCCCGAGCGGTTGATGGTGTTCACCCGCAGCACCCGGACGTTGAATATCTGCTGGACCGCAATCTTGATCGCAGTCTTGTTGGCATCCGGACGCACGATGAACGTGTAGACGTTCTCGTCCAGCAGGCCGTAGCTCTTCTCGGAGACGACCGGCTTGATGATCACGTCACGCGGATCGGGAATCACTTGGCTTCCTCCTCGGCTTCCGCGTCGTCATCGGCTTCCGCGTCGTGACCGGGGCGGGTCAACGACTCCGGGACTCCCGGTTGCTCCGTCTCGCCGACCGGAACGCCGCCTTCGACACCCCGTGCCAGCGACGGCTGCGATCGGGCCAGGAACGTCACCAGAGCGCCCTGCGTGAACACGACATCGTCGCTTACGAGCACGTCATAGGTGTTGAGCTGGCCGGGATCGAGCAGATGCACGGCGGGGACGTTGCGCAGGCTCTTCCAGGTGACGTCGTCGTCGCGGGCCGCCACGACCAGCACCCGGCGGGTGTCCGCGATCGCCCGGAGCGCCGTGACCGCGGCCTTCGTCGACGGTGTCTCACCGGCGACCAGAGACGACACGACGTGGATCCGGTTGTTGCGCGCCCGGTCGGACAGGGCGCCGCGCAGCGCGGCGGCCTTCATCTTCTTGGGCGTCCGCTGGTCGTAGGAGCGGGGCTTGGGGCCGTGGACGATGCCGCCGCCGGTGAACTGCGGGGCACGCAGCGAGCCCTGACGGGCCCGTCCTGTCCCCTTCTGCCGGTAGGGCTTACGACCGCCGCCACGGACTTCGCCGCGGGTCAGCGTCGAGTGGGTGCCCTGGCGCGCCGCGGCGAGCTGAGCCACCACCACCTGGTGGATGAGCGGGACGTTCAATGCGATGTCGAACACCGCCCCGGGCAGCGCTGTGCTGCCGACCTCGCCACCGGCGGGGGCGTGGACAACGATCGTGCGGGTCTCGGGCTCGGCGGTGGCATCCGCGGAACCCCGCGACCGGGTGCGCGCTGCCGTCGTCGCTGCGCTCATGTCGACACCTCCTCGCTGGATGTCACAGCGCTGTCGCCCGTGGCGGGTGGCTGCGCTGCCATCTCGGTAACGGGCTCGAAGTCAGCGGGCTCGAAGTCGGCAGGGGCGGGACGCTTGGCCGCACTGCGGACGAGCACCAGACCCCCGTCAGGGCCGGGCACCGCACCCTTGATCAGTAGATAACCGCGTTCGGTGTCGACCGCGTGGACGGTCAGGCCCGGGACGGTGACCCGTTCGTGCCCCATCCGCCCGGCCATCCGCAGGCCCTTGAACACGCGCCCGGGAGTGGCGCAGCCGCCGACCGAACCCGGCGAGCGGTGCTTGCGCTCGACACCGTGGCCGGCGCCAAGACCCTTGAAGCCGTGCCGCTTCATCACACCGGCGAAGCCCTTACCCTTGGATGTCCCGGTCACATCCACCACTTCACCGGCGGTGAAGACCTCGCCGGTGAGCTCCTGGCCGGGCCGGTACTTCTCGGCGTCCGCCGTGCGCAGCTCCACCAGGTGGCGCCGCGGGGGCACCCCGGCGCGCGCGAAGTGCCCGCGCAGCGGCTGCGTCACCCGACGGGGATCGACCTCACCGTAACCGAGTTGGACTGCCGAGTAGCCGTCCGAATCCGACGTCCTGATCTGCGTCACCACGTTCGGGCCAGCCTTGATCACTGTGACCGGGACGATGCGGTTGTTCGCGTCCCATACCTGGGTCATCCCGAGTTTGGTGCCCAGCAGGCCCCTGTAGTTGCGATTGAGCATGACTGCGCCGGCCCCTTTAAAGCTTGATCTCGATGTCGACACCGGCTGGAAGATCGAGGCGCATCAGCGAGTCGACCGTCTTCGGCGTCGGGTCAAGAATGTCGATCAGCCGCTTGTGTGTGCGCATCTCAAAGTGCTCGCGACTGTCCTTGTACTTGTGCGGTGACCGGATCACGCAGTAGACGTTCTTCTCCGTCGGCAGCGGCACCGGTCCCGCGACCTGCGCACCAGTCCGCGTCACCGTCTCGACGATCTTTCGCGCCGAACTGTCGATGATCTCGTGGTCGTAGGCCTTGAGCCGGATGCGGATCTTCTGTGCCGCCATGGTGGGCTTCGCCTGTCCTGTCTGTCTCGTCCGGCTCGCTGGCCCTGCAGGGTCCGTTCCCGGCCGGAGCTGCCGCCGGATGTACCGCTTGTTGACACGTCCGTGCACCGCGCGAGCGGCGGGCGTGAAGAGCCCACGGGGCCTGCGGCCCGCCGCTCGCGGCGACTACTTGAGAATCTTGGTGACTCGACCGGCACCGACGGTCCGGCCACCTTCGCGGATGGCGAAGCGCAGGCCGTCCTCCATGGCGATCGGCTGGATGAGCTCGACCGTCATCTCGGTGTTGTCGCCCGGCATGACCATTTCGGTACCCTCGGGGAGGGTCACGACCCCGGTCACGTCGGTGGTCCGGAAGTAGAACTGCGGACGGTAGTTGTTGAAGAACGGCGTATGGCGACCACCCTCGTCCTTGCTGAGGATGTAGACCTGCGCCTCGAAGTTGGTGTGCGGCGTGATCGACTTCGGCTTGGTGACAACCTGGCCGCGCTCGACGTCCTCGCGCTTCACACCACGCAGAAGCAGGCCGACGTTGTCACCGGCACGCCCCTCGTCGAGCAGCTTGCGGAACATCTCGACACCGGTGACGGTCGTCGTGGTGACATCCGGCCGAATACCGACGATCTCGACGGTCTCGCTGACCTTGACGACACCTCGCTCCACACGACCGGTGACAACCGTGCCACGTCCGGTGATTGTGAAGACGTCCTCGATCGGCATGAGGAAGGGCTTGTCGATGTCGCGCTCCGGCTCCGGGATGGAGTCGTCGACAGCCTGCATCAGTTCCAGAAGCTTCGCGCCCCATTCCTTGTCGCCCTCGAGCGCCTTGAGCGCCGAGACGCGAACCACCGGAACGTCGTCACCCGGGAACTCATACGAGCTCAACAGCTCGCGAACCTCGAGCTCGACAAGCTCGAGAATCTCCTCGTCGTCGACCATGTCGGCCTTGTTCAGCGCCACGACGATGTAGGGCACGCCGACCTGGCGGGCGAGCAGCACGTGCTCCTTGGTCTGCGGCATCGGGCCGTCGGTCGCCGACACGACCAGGATCGCGCCGTCCATCTGGGCGGCACCCGTGATCATGTTCTTGATGTAGTCGGCATGACCGGGGCAGTCGACATGGGCGTAATGCCGGTTGTCGGTCTGATACTCGACGTGGGCGATCGAGATCGTGATACCGCGGGCCTTCTCCTCCGGCGCCTTGTCGATCTGGTCGAACGGCGTGAAGGGGTTCAGCTCCGGGTGTGCGTCGTGCAGGACCTTGGTGATAGCCGCGGTCAGCGTGGTCTTGCCATGGTCGATGTGACCGATGGTGCCGATGTTGACATGCGGCTTGTTCCGCTCGAACTTCTGCTTCGCCACGGGTGTCCCTCCAAGGACGGGTGGTGTCGTGCCGTACTGATGATCGTGGTCGTGTCAGGCCCGGGACGGCGCAGGTGCGCCCCGCCCCGGCCACCCGTCACTCCCCGCGTGCTTTCGCGATGATTTCCTTGGCAACCCCCGCCGGGACCTCGGCGTAGGAGTCGAACTGCATCGAGTAGGAGGCCCGGCCGGATGTCTTCGACCGCAGGTCTCCGACATAGCCGAACATCTCCGACAATGGGACGGTCGCCCTCACGATGCGTGCGCCGGACCGTTCGTCCATGGCCTGGATCTGCCCGCGCCGCGAGTTCAGGTCGCCGATCACATCACCCATGTAGTCCTCGGGTGTGGTGACCTCGACCGCCATCACCGGCTCGAGCAGGACCGGGTCGGCCTTGCGGGCCGCCTCCTTGAACGCCATCGAACCGGCGATCTTGAAGGCGAGTTCGGACGAGTCGACATCGTGGTACTGACCGTCGGTCAGGGTGACCTTCACATCGACGAGCGGGTAACCGGCAAGGACACCGAACTCCATCGCCTCCTGGCACCCGGCGTCGACGGACGGGATGTACTCGCGTGGAATACGACCGCCGCTGACCTTGTTCGCGAACTCGTAGCCGCCGCCGTCACCGCCGGAGGGCTCGAGATCGATGATCACCCGGGCGTACTGCCCCGAACCGCCGGTCTGCTTCTTGTGCGTGTAGTCGACCTTCTCGACCTTGCGGCGGATGGTCTCCCGGTAGGCGACCTGCGGCTTGCCCACGTTGGCTGTGACACCGAACTCGCGGCGCATCCGGTCGACGAGCACGTCGAGATGCAGCTCACCCATACCCGCGATGATCGTCTGACCGGTCTCGTCGTCGGTCCGGACCTGGAAGGTCGGATCCTCCTCGGCGAGGCGGCCGATGGCCGTACCCAGCTTCTGCTGGTCGGCCTTGGTCTTCGGCTCGATCGCGACGCTGATGACCGGCGCCGGGAACGTCATCGACTCCAGGATGATCGGGGCGTTCGGGTCGCAGAGCGTGTCGCCGGTGGTCGTGTTCTTCAGGCCGACCACGGCGACGATCTGACCGGCACCGACACCTTCGCGATCCTCGCGGTGGTTGGCGTGCATCTGCAGGATGCGGCCGATCCGCTCCTTGCGATCCTTGGTCGAGTTCAGCACCGGCGATCCGGCGGTGAGCCGGCCCGAGTAGACCCGGATATAGGTCAACTTCCCCACGTAGGGGTCAGTCATGATCTTAAAGGCAAGCGCGGAGAACGGTTCGTTCTCATCCGGTGCACGCGAGACCTCGGTCTCCTCGCGACCCATCGCGTGCCCGACCGTGACACCGATGTCCACCGGGCTCGGCAGGAAGTCGACAACGGCGTCCAGCATCGGCTGCACGCCCTTGTTCTTGAACGCCGATCCGCACAGGACCGGGTTCACCGAACCGACCAGGGTCGCCCGGCGCAGCGCCGCCCGCAGCTGCTCCTCGCTGGGCACCTGGCCCTCGAGATACAGCTCCATCAGGCTGTCGTCGTTCTCGGCGACGGTCTCGACCAGCTTGTCCCGCCACTCCTGAGCAGCCTCAGCATGGTCACGCGGGATGTCGACGATCTCGTAGGAGGCGCCCTTGTCCTCGGTGTGCCAGAGCAGGCCCTTCATCGCGACCAGGTCGATGACACCCTTGAAGTCGGCCTCGACGCCCCACGGGAGCTGGATGACAGCCGGGGTCGCGGCGAGCCGGTCAACCATCATGTCGACGCAGCGGTGGAACTCGGCGCCGACCCGGTCCATCTTGTTGACGAAGGCGATCCGCGGGACGTTGTAGCGGTCAGCCTGGCGCCAGACGGTCTCGCTCTGCGGCTCGACTCCGGCTACGGCGTCGAAGACCGCGACCGCACCGTCGAGGACCCGCAGCGAGCGCTCCACCTCGACCGTGAAGTCGACATGCCCCGGGGTGTCGATGATGTTGATGATGTTGTCGCGCCACGTACAGGTGGTGGCGGCGGAGGTGATGGTGATCCCCCGCTCCTGCTCCTGCTCCATCCAGTCCATGGTGGCACCGCCATCGTGGACTTCGCCGATCTTGTAGTTGACGCCGGTGTAGAAAAGGATCCGCTCGGTGGTCGTGGTCTTACCCGCGTCAATATGGGCCATGATCCCGATGTTGCGGGTCGTGGCCAGCGCGGTAGGTACGTCAGCAGACATATCGGTTACCAGCGGTAGTGGGCGAAGGCCTTGTTGGACTCCGCCATCTTGTGGGTGTCCTCGCGCCGCTTCACGCTCGCGCCGAGACCGTTACTCGCGTCGATCAGCTCGTTCATGAGGCGCTCGGTCATGGTCTTCTCACGCCGCTGCCGGGCATAGCCCACCAGCCAGCGAAGCGCGAGGGTCGTACTCCGGCTCGAGCGCACCTCGACCGGCACCTGATAGGTGGCACCACCGACCCGGCGGCTGCGCACCTCCAGCGTCGGCTTGACGTTGTCGAGGGCACGCTTGAGCGTGACCACTGGATCGTTACCGGTCTTTTCCCGAGCACCCTCGAGCGCGCCGTAGACGATCCGCTCGGCCAGCGACTTCTTGCCGCTCAGGAGAACCTTGTTGACCAGCGCTGTCACCAGCGGTGAGCCGTAGACCGGATCGACGACGACGGGATGCTTGGGAGCCGGGCCTTTGCGTGGCATCAGGCCTTCTCCTTCTTCGCTCCGTACTTGCTGCGCCCCTGCTTGCGATTGCGGACGCCCTGGGTGTCCAGCGTCCCGCGGACAATCTTGTAGCGGACGCCCGGAAGGTCCTTCACCCGGCCGCCGCGGACCAGGACGATCGAGTGCTCCTGCAGGTTGTGCCCCACCCCCGGGATGTAGGCGGTGACCTCCATCCCGCTGTGGAGCCGGACACGGGCGACCTTGCGAAGCGCCGAGTTCGGCTTCTTGGGCGTGGTCGTGTAGACACGGGTGCACACGCCACGACGCTGCGGGCTCCCCTTGAGTGCCGGGGTCTTGGTCTTCTCGACCTTGTCCTGCCGGCCCTTGCGGACCAACTGCTGGATCGTCGGCAACGCCGCTCCCGTTCCTCTTCCGTCCCTGCCGGTACCTGCCGATATGTCAGCTGTGTCCGACCCACGCGGTCGGGTGTGTCGAACCCCCTCGGAAAACCGTCGGGAAACCCGAGCGGTCTGCCATGGGAGTGCGCCCGTCCACCTGAGGTGGGGCCGGGCCGTCCGAAGTCGCCGCCGGCCCGGCAGGACGGGCCACAGCGCCACTGGATGGCACAAGACACAGGTCAAACGTGCAGCGCACAGCGCCGCAGAAGGCGAGACTACCGAACCGGCAACCGATGTGTCGAATCGGGGGTCTCCGATGGTGGCGGAACCACCGCCCCCCGGGGCGGAACCACTAGCCGGCGGACGGCAGCTTCTGCAGCTTGCAGACGAAAAAGCCCTCGAAATCCTTGCCCGGGAGGATCCGGCGAGCGCCGGCGAGCGCCGGATCAAACGTCTCCGAGCGCCAGTGCCGCAGGCCCGGCCGCCATGCGCCCGGCGCCCAGCCGTCGATGTCGACCTCGATCGGGCACACCTGCACGGGGTGGTGGCGCAACAGGTAGCTCAGCGGAGCCTCGTTCTCCTCCGGCCCGAAGGTGCACGTCGAGTAGACGAGGATGCCGCCGGGGCGCAACAGGCGACAGGCCGCGACCAACATCTTGCGCTGCAGCCAGCCATAGTTCGTCACCCGTTCCTCGCTCCAGTACCGCAGCGTGGCGGGGTCACGTAGGTCGACCAGACCCTCGCCGGTGCACTGGGCGTCCAGCAGAACCCGGTCGAACCGCCCCTCGACGAACTTGTCCGCGTACTGGGCCGGGTGACAGGTGGCGGCGGCGAGCCGGACGTGGAACTGCTGCGTCACCTCGCGCAGTTTGTCCAGCCGGGGCCGGATGCCGTCGTTCGCCCACAGGCTCGCGTCATTGTCGACCAGTGCGGCGATGTGCGCCGTCTTGCCGCCGGGCGCCGCACACAGGTCGATGATCGCCTCCCCCGGCGCCGGATCGAGGGCGAGCGCGGGCACGAGGCTGGAGATGTTCTGGATGTAGGCGTGGCCACCGGTGAAGATCTCCGAGGCGGACAATACCCGCTTCTCACCGCCGAGGAGGTATCCGTCGGGGCACCAGCCGAGCGGCTCGAGGGTGAGCCCGAGCGCGGCGATGGCACGGCGGACCTCGGCTGGACCCAGGGGCGACAACCGGTTCACCCGGACCCCGGTGCGCCGGTCGAGGGACAGGCGCGCGACAACCTCGGACTCGGCCATGTCCAGGATCTCACTCAGCCGCCGGACGAACAGCGTTCGTTTCCGGCTTCCACCACCGACCCGCGCACCCCCGGCCACCGGTGACACGCTACCGAACCCGTCCACCTGGCGAATGCGGTCGATGCAGTCGATGCGCTGGATGCGGTTGATGTGGTCGATGCGCTGGATAATCCGGCGGCGGCCGACGTCGTCGGCCACAATCCGCGGTCACGTTTCCCGACACCGCATCAAATCGTTCGACCGGCTGCGCTGACGAGCAAATCCCCAACGATATCGAGCCCTGGGCCACTCCCTATGTGTCACCTTCGAGACTGATTACCCGCGCACTACCGAAGGTGTGAGCCGAGTCATGATGTTGGATGCTTGCCGGCTAATCCCCGCCCCGATAACTTCGATTTCGTCACCGTCAGTTCGGATGACTACGATGGAGGAATCATGCCTACTTCTCTCCGGCATCTCGACCACAATCAGGAAATCATCCCGTCAAGTGCCTTCGGGCTGGTTATCGAGGTATCCGAGGACGTGGAGATTTCCGTTTTCAGCGCGGCTGAAGCCGTTGAGAGGCCGATCCTCGCATCGCTGGTCACCCGCTCCCCGGCGGACCGCGACGGTAACAC
>NZ_CAUVXO010000001.1:20793-23274 GCF_963555865.1 Protofrankia sp. Cr1 | reverse complement strand
GGATGACTACGATGGAGGAATCATGCCTACTTCTCTCCGGCATCTCGACCACAATCAGGAAATCAGCCCGTCAAGTGCCTTCGGGCTGATTATCGAGGTATCCGAGGACGTGGAGATTTCCGTTTTCAGCGCGGCTGAAGCCGTTGAGAGGCCGATCCTCGCATCGCTGGTCACCCGATCCCCGGCGGACCGCGACGGTAACACCGTCGGTCGGGAAATGCTGAGTATCCGCACCGGCGGTGGGCGCTCAGCAGCAGCCCCGACCCCGGGGCCGGCCGGCAACGGCATCACGGCTGACGCCGGTACCGATGAGACCACCATCGACAACGCCGTCGGGCACCACGATGACGATCATACACCTGTCGGGCTCGCAGACATTCAGCGCAGCGACGGCTGATTACCGAACCGAAACATCAGGCAAGCGGTTCACAAGATGACAGCATCTCGCCGGTCGCCCTCCGAGGCCAGCGGATGGCTCGGGAAACCGAACCATCCGCAGACCTCGGTGAAGACGGCCCTACGCAAGACATCCGCGACTGTCTCGTGGCTGTACGGGCGTCTGTTCTCCTGGCTTACCGGGAACCCCGACGCCGCTCGGATCGAGCATTTCATCAGGGATCAGAACAGAGCGGCCATGGCGCACGCCGGGCTCTCGGTGCTCGGCGCGACGGCCCTGGCCATGGCCCCGTTCGCAATTCGCGACCTGATTGACGACTGGCTGCTCCAGCTACGGACGAGCGGAATACTTCTCCCCGTTCTCCTCATCCTCGGCGCTTTTGTGCTCAGCGCCGTCGTAGCCACCCTGCAGTACATACTGATCAGCTACCTCAGCGAACGGCTGGCCTGCCGGATCCGCCACGACCTGCACGAGCACGCTGTTTCCCTGCCGTTCCCCCGCTTCATGCGGACCCGGCACGGGGACGTCGTCACCCTCTTCACCATTGATACGGCCAAGGTACAGATCGCCGGCGCCGTCTGTCTGCCGGCCGTCGCGACGATGGCGGTCGAACTCGTCGCCGCAGGTATGGTGGCCTTCCTGCTGGAGTGGCGGCTCGCGTTCGCGGTTGTCATGATCGGTGTGATTCCCCTCATCCTGCTGCGGCGCATTCGCGCACGCGTCCGGGAGATCAGCCGGGTGGAAGCCGAGCGGCATACCCGGATGGTCGATCACGTCATCGAGCTGACCGGGCCGGCGGGAGCGCTGCACCTGCGTGCGTTCCGTGCGCAGGGCGTCGGCCAGGAGGAGTTCGAACGACTGGACTCCGCCATCGCGACAGCGCTCCGCACCCGTGTCCAGGTGTTCGCCCGTCTGCAGCTCACCTCCGCGGGCAGCTCGGTGCTGACGACCATGACCGCGATCGGGCTCGGGGTATGGCTCTCCCTGGAACAGATAATGACGGCCGGCACCTTCGTGGCCTTCCTCAGCGTGCTGCTGCTGGCCTTTCGTTCAATCACCGGATTCGCGGACCTGCGCACCCGGTTGTTTGACGGCGAGTCCTCCCTCGTTCGCATTCTGGCCTTCCTGGACATTCCACTGGATCTCCCTCGCGTTACGGACCGCAGCAACGTTCGGCCACTGGCGATGATCGATCGACCGCGGCCACCGGAAGAAACCGTCTCGCAAGCCGAACCGGTGGTGTCAGAACCGGCGAGCGTTCCCCGCCCGCCCGTTCACGGCGATCTCGTCCTGGCGAACGTCTCGTACTCCTATGCCCCGGACATGCCGGTACCCACCTGGGCCGTCCGCTCAGTGGACATCGTCGTACGCAAAAGCGAGATGGTTGCCGTCGTCGGATTCAGCGGCGCGGGCAAAACGACGCTCTGCTACCTCGCGAGCGGCCTGCTCACGCCCACCGCCGGGCGGGTTCTGCTGGGCGGGCGGGACGTCGCGGAACTCACCGCCGAACAGGCGCGAGCCGCGGTCGGCTTTGTCTCCCAGGAAGCGTTCACCCAACGCCGCACCATCGCCGAGAACCTCAGGTTCGGGAATCCGTCGGCGACCGCGGACGAACTCTGGGCCGCACTCGAGGCGACCGGTCTCGTCTCCCTCGTCCGGTCCCTGCCGGACGGGATCCACACCCCACTCGGGTGCGACGGCTATGAGATCTCCGGTGGGGAACGACAGCGGCTGGCCATCGCCCGGGTCCTGGTCCAGAACCCGCGGACGGTCATCCTCGACGAAGCCACGTCAAACCTGGACGCACTGACCGAGGAAAAGCTCCGGACGTCGTTCGAACGTCTTCTCGCCGATCGCAGCTGTCTGATCGTCGCCCATCGGATGACGATGACCGTCGCGGCCGACCGTATCTACGTGATGGAAAAGGGCACCGTGGTGGAGGCCGGCCCGCATGACCGGCTGGTCACAACCGGTGGAATCTACGCCCAGCTGAGCCGTGGCCGGGTGGGGCGGATGCCCAGACGAGAAAACGGCCACGGCGCGCCCCGGACCGTAGGCTGACCGGCGGCCCCACCCACGCTGGC
>NZ_CAUVXO010000001.1:11221-20291 GCF_963555865.1 Protofrankia sp. Cr1 | reverse complement strand
GTCCCTGCGGACATGACCACACGGGCCGCTTGTCGGTCGTGGCGGGCCGGAACCCACACCAGCGGTTCCCGGGAACCCGGATAGGCCTGGACGGCCACCCGGGTTCCCTACGCTGCCTACCGGTACTCGCTGCCTACCGGTATTCTCCGCCTGTACTGCGGTAGTCGAAGTCATCCAAAGGCACGGCCTGACCACTACCGGTACCGAACGCTCCGTACTCGACGGTCGCGCCCTCCTCGTAGCCACCACCCACCGAGTACATGGACGCCCGCGCCTCCTCGGTCGGCTCGACCCGGATGTTGCGGTACCGGGAGATGCCGGTACCCGCCGGGATGAGCTTGCCGATGATGACGTTCTCCTTCAGCCCGACCAGCGAGTCCGACCGGGCGTTGATCGCCGCATCGGTGAGCACCCGCGTGGTCTCCTGGAAGGACGCCGCCGACAGCCACGACTCGGTCGCGAGCGAGGCCTTGGTGATGCCCATGAGGACCGGACGGGCCGATGCCGGCTGGCCGCCGGACTCGACCACCCGACGGTTCTCCTCTTCGAAACGCGCCCGCTCGACCAGCTCACCGGGCAGGAGCGTGGTCTCGCCCGACTCCAGCACGTTCACCCGCTTGAGCATCTGGCGGATGATGATTTCAATGTGCTTGTCGTGGATGGACACACCCTGCGAGCGGTACACCTCCTGGACCTGGTCGACCAGGTGCAGCTGCACCTGGCGCGGGCCGAGGATGCGCAGCACCTCGTGCGGGTCGACGGCGCCGTCGACGATCTTCTGGCCAACTCCGATGTGTTGGCCTTCCTCAACCTTCAGACGCGAACGACGCGACACCGGGTAGGCGATCTCCTCGCCACCGTCGTCGGGCACAACGACGATCTTGAGCGTCTTCTCGGTCTCCTCGATGCGCACCCGGCCGGCGACCTCGCTGATCGGAGCCTTGCCCTTGGGGGAACGGGCCTCGAAGAGCTCGACCACACGCGGTAGACCCTGAGTGATGTCGTCACCGGTGGCGACGCCACCGCTGTGGAAGGTACGCATGGTCAGCTGGGTGCCCGGCTCGCCGATCGACTGGGCCGCCACGATACCCACGGCCTCGCCGACGTCCACGAGCTTTCCGGTCGCCAGCGACCGGCCGTAGCACTGTGCGCACACACCCATCCGAGCGGCGCAGGTGAGCGCGGAGCGCACCTTCACCGATTCGATGCCGGCATCGATGATCTGCCCGATGACCACATCGCCGAGGTCGGTGCCGGCGGGCACCACAACATCGCCCGCGGCGTTCACCGCATCGGATGCGAGCGTCCGCGCGTAGGCCGCGGTCTCGGCGTAACGGTCACGGACGAGCGCTCCGTCCGCTCCCTTGCGGGCGATACGAGTGCCGATGCCGCGCTCGGTACCGCAGTCGTCCTCGCGGACGATGACATCCTGGCTGACGTCGACCAGCCGCCGTGTCAGATACCCTGAGTCAGCGGTTCGCAGCGCCGTGTCGGCCAGACCCTTACGGGCGCCGTGCGTGGAGATGAAGTACTCCACCACGCTCAGGCCCTCACGGAAGTTGGCCTTGATCGGGCGCGGGATGATCTCACCCTTCGGGTTGGCGACCAGCCCACGCATGCCGGCGAGCTGCCGGATCTGCATCATGTTTCCGGCTGCCCCGGAGTTGACCAGCACCGCGACCGGGTTGGTCGGCGGGAAGTTCGCCTCCATCGCCTCGGCGACCTTGCCAGTCGCCTCGTTCCAGATCTGCACAAGTTCGCCACGGCGCTCGTCGTCGGACAGGAAGCCCCGGTCGAACTGCTTCTGCACCCGCTCCGCGCGCTGCTCGTACTCGTCGAGAATCTGCTTCTTGTTCGGCGGCGCAACGACGTCCTCGATCGCCACGGTCACCCCGGACCGGGTGGCCCAGTAGAAGCCGGCGCTCTTGAGCGCATCCAGCGTGGCGGCCACCTGGATCTTCGGGTAGCGCTCGGCCAGGTCGTTGACGATCACGGCCTGGGCCTTCTTGTTCATCATGTAGTTGAGGAACGGGTACCCCACCGGAAGCGCCTCGTTGAGCAGGCAGCGACCGAACGTGGTCTCCAGCGTGAACGGTTCACCGCTGACCCAGTCCGACGGCGGAGTCCAGTCGAGCGGCGGGGTGGTGTCGCGCAGCCGAACCTTGATCTTCGCCTGCAGTGCGATCTCCCGCGCGTCAAAGGCCATCTGCGCCTCGGCCACGCTGGAGAACGCCCTACCCTCGCCGATCGCGCCCTCGGACAGCCGGCTGAGGTGGAACACCCCGGTGACCATGTCAAGGCTCGGCATGGCCAGTGGACGCCCGGATGCCGGCGACAGGATGTTGTTGCTCGACAGCATCAGGATGCGCGCCTCGGCCTGCGCCTCCGCGGACAACGGCAGGTGCACAGCCATCTGGTCACCGTCGAAGTCCGCGTTGAACGCGGTGCAGACCAGCGGGTGGATCTGGATGGCCTTGCCTTCGACCAGCTGTGGCTCGAACGCCTGGATACCGAGCCGGTGCAGGGTCGGTGCCCGGTTGAGCAGCACCGGATGCTCGGTGATGACCTCTTCGAGCACATCCCAGACGACCGGACGGGCCCGCTCCACCATCCGCTTGGCAGACTTGATGTTCTGCGCGTGGTTGAGATCGACCAGCCGCTTCATCACGAACGGCTTGAACAGTTCGAGCGCCATCTGCTTGGGCAGACCGCACTGGTGCAGCTTCAGCTGCGGCCCGACGACGATGACAGAACGGCCGGAGTAGTCGACCCGCTTACCGAGCAGGTTCTGGCGGAAGCGCCCCTGCTTGCCCTTGAGCATGTCCGACAACGACTTGAGCGGGCGGTTACCCGGGCCGGTGACCGGCCGGCCACGGCGGCCGTTGTCGAACAGCGCGTCGACGGCCTCCTGCAGCATCCGCTTCTCGTTGTTGACGATGATCTCAGGGGCGCCGAGGTCGAGCAGCCTCTTGAGTCGGTTGTTACGGTTGATCACCCGACGGTAGAGGTCGTTGAGGTCGGATGTCGCGAACCGACCACCGTCGAGCTGCACCATCGGGCGCAGGTCCGGCGGAATGACCGGAACGCAGTCGAGCACCATCCCGTTCGGGGAGTTGCGGGTGTTCAGGAACGCCGAGACCACCTTGAGACGCTTCAGCGCCCGGGCCTTCTTCTGCCCCTTGCCACTGCGGATCGTCTCCCGCAGTGATTCGGCCTCCGCGGCCAGGTCGAAGTCGACGAGCCTGCGCTGCAGTGCCTCGGCACCCATGCCGCCTTCGAAGTACTGCCCGAAGCGGTCCCGCAGTTCGCGGTAGAGCAGCTCGTCCGGCTCGAGATCCTGGACCTTCATGCCCTTGAAGCGGTCGAACACCCGCCCAAGATCATCAATCTTACGCTGGACGCGGTCGCGGATCTGGCGCATCTCGCGCTCAGCCGCCTCCCGGACCTTGCGCCGGGCGTCGCCCTTGGCGCCCTCGGCCTCCAGCTGCGCGAGGTCCGCCTCAAGCTTCTTCTGCCGCGTCTCGACGTCGGCGTTCTTCTTGTCCTCGAGATGCTGCTTCTCGACCGAGATCCGCGCCTCGAGGGTGGGCAGGTCGCGGTGGCGCGCCTCGACGTCCACATTGGTAATCATGTACGCGGCGAAGTAGATGACCTTTTCAAGGTCCTTCGGCGCAAGGTCGAGCAGGTAGCCGAGCCGGCTCGGCACACCCTTGAAGTACCAGATGTGGGTTACCGGCGCGGCCAGCTCGATGTGACCCATCCGCTCACGACGCACCTTGGCCCGAGTGACCTCGACACCGCAGCGCTCACAGATGATGCCCTTGAAGCGAACGCGCTTGTACTTGCCGCAGTAGCACTCCCAGTCCCGGGTCGGACCGAAGATCTTCTCGCAGAAGAGTCCGTCCTTTTCCGGCTTCAGGGTGCGGTAGTTGATTGTCTCCGGCTTCTTGACCTCACCGTGTGACCACTGGCGGATGTCGTCTGCCGTGGCGAGGCCGATGCGCAGCTCGTCGAAGAAGTTGACGTCGAGCACGTGTCTTCTCTCTCTGCCGTCTGGCTGCCCCCCCATCGCCGGCGGGCATTGCGAGTAATGGCGGCGACGGGGGGCTTCTGCCGTCAGTTATTCCAAGGTCGGCGGGACGCCGGGAAACGATCAGTGCATCCGGGCTACCGGACGCCGTGACCCGGCGGGTTTCTGATCACCAACTGCGAGTCACGACCACTGGTAGCACCGTCGATCCTCACGGCCGGCGGTCATCAGGTTCCCTTGGGGGCCTGCGGGCGCGCAGGTGGAGCCATGCTTGCGCGCCCCTCGGCCGACTAGTCGTCAGACCTCCTCAACGCTGCTCGGCTCACGCCGGGACAGATCGATACCGAGCTCTTCCGCGGCACGGAAGACATCCTCATCGGTGTCGCGCATTTCAATGGAGACACCGTCACTGGAGAGAACCTCCACGTTCAGACACAGTGACTGCATTTCCTTGATGAGGACCTTGAAGGACTCCGGAATGCCGGGTTCGGGAATGTTCTCACCCTTGACGATGGCCTCGTAGACCTTGACACGGCCCAGGACGTCGTCGGACTTGATGGTCAGCAACTCCTGGAGGGCGTAGGCGGCGCCGTACGCTTCCAGCGCCCACACCTCCATCTCACCGAAGCGCTGTCCACCGAACTGCGCCTTACCACCCAGCGGCTGTTGTGTGATCATGGAGTACGGGCCGGTCGACCGTGCGTGGATCTTGTCGTCGACCAGGTGTAGCAACTTGAGGATGTAGATGTAGCCGACCGCCACCGGGTACGGATACGGCTCGCCCGTCCGGCCGTCGAAGAGCCGCGCCTTGCCACTGGAGCCGATCAGCTGGTCACCGTCACGGTTGGCCAGCGTCGAGGCGAGCAGACCGGTGATCTCCTCTTCCCGAGCGCCGTCGAACACCGGCGTCGACACGTTGGTGTCGGGCGGGGCCTGATGCGCGCCGATACCACGCAGGCGCTCTTTCCAGTCCTCGACGCCGTCGTCAACCTGCCAGCCGGTCTTGGCCACCCAACCGAGATGGGTCTCCAGGATCTGGCCGATGTTCATACGGCGCGGCACACCGTGCGGGTTGAGCACGACGTCCACCGGAGTGCCGTCCGAGAGGAACGGCATGTCCTCGGCAGGAAGGATCTTCGCGATGACGCCCTTGTTTCCGTGCCGGCCGGCCAGCTTGTCACCATCGGTGATCTTGCGCTTCTGGGCGACGTACACCCGGACGAGCTCGTTCACCCCGGGCGGCAACTCGTCGCCGTCCTCGCGAGCGAAGACCCGGACCCCGATGACCTTGCCGGACTCGCCGTGCGGCACCTTCAGCGAGGTGTCGCGGACCTCCCGGGCCTTCTCACCGAAGATCGCGCGTAGCAGCCGCTCCTCCGGGGTCAGCTCGGTCTCGCCCTTCGGCGTGACCTTCCCGACCAGCACGTCACCGGGCGAGACCTCAGCGCCGATCCGGATGATCCCGCGCTCATCGAGGTCGGCCAGGACCTCCTCGGCGACGTTCGGGATGTCCCGGGTGATCTCCTCGGGGCCGAGCTTGGTGTCACGGGCGTCGACCTCGTGCTCCTCGATGTGGATCGAGGACAGCACGTCGTCCTGCACGAGCCGCTGGGAGAGGATGATCGCGTCCTCGTAGTTGTGCCCCTCCCAGGGCATGAACGCCACCAGGAGGTTCTTGCCCAGCGCCATCTCGCCGTTGTCGGTGCACGGGCCGTCCGCGATGACCTGACCGGCCAGGACGCGGTCGCCCTCGTCGACGATCGGCTTCTGGTTGATGCACGTCCCCTGGTTGGACCGGCGGAACTTCGCCATCCGATAGGTACGCCGGGTACCGTCGTCGTGCATCACGGTGATGTAGTCGGCGGACAGATCCTCCACAACGCCGGACTGTGTGCAGACGACCACGTCGCCGGCATCCTTGGCCGCGCGGGCCTCCATGCCGGTACCGACCAGCGGCGCCTCGCTGCGCAGCAGCGGGACGGACTGGCGCTGCATGTTCGAGCCCATCAGGGCGCGGTTGGCGTCGTCGTGTTCAAGGAACGGGATCATGGCTGTGGCCACCGACACCATCTGGCGCGGCGAGACGTCCATGTAGTCGACCTCGTCCGGCGGGATGAACTCGACCTCGCCGCCCTTGCGGCGTACCAGGACGCGGTGCTCGGCGAACGAACCGTCGCCGGTCAGCGGCGCGTTCGCCTGCGCGATGACGTGCCTGTCCTCCTCGTCCGCGGTGAGGTAGTCAATCTTGTCTGTGACCCGACCGGCCACGACCTTGCGATAGGGCGTCTCGACGAAGCCGAACGGGTTGACCCGCGCGAACGTCGACAGCGAACCGATCAGACCGATGTTCGGGCCTTCCGGCGTCTCGATCGGGCACATCCGGCCATAGTGGCTGGGGTGGACGTCGCGGACCTCGAAGCCGGCCCGTTCCCGGGACAGACCACCGGGGCCGAGCGCGGACAGGCGCCGCTTGTGGGTAAGGCCCGCCAACGGGTTGGTCTGGTCCATGAACTGGGACAACTGGCTGGTGCCGAAGAACTCCTTGATGGAGGCGACGACCGGCCGGATGTTGATGAGCGTCTGGGGAGTGATCGCCTCGACGTCCTGGGTGGTCATCCGTTCCCGGACGACCCGCTCCATCCGGGCGAGACCGAGCCGCACCTGATTCTGGATCAGCTCGCCGACCGTACGCAACCGACGGTTACCGAAGTGGTCGATGTCATCCACGTCATATGACTTGTCCTTGCCCGCATGCAGCTGCACGACATATTCGATCGTGCGGACGACGTCATCCTCGGTGAGCACGCCCACGTCGTGCGGGACGTCGACGCCGAGCTTCTTGTTCACCTTGTAGCGGCCGACCTTCGCCAGGTCGTAACGCTTCGGGTTGAAGAAGAGGTTCTCCAGCAGCGTCTGGGCCGACTCGCGTGTCGGCGGCTCACCCGGCCGGAGCTTGCGGTAAATGTCGAGCAGCGCGTCGTCCTGGCTGGATGTGTGGTCCTTTTCCAGCGTCACTCGCATCGACGGAAAATCACCGAAGCGCTCGAGGATGCGCGCCTCGTCCCAACCGAGCGCCTTGAGCAGCACGGTCACCGACTGGCGGCGCTTGCGGTCGATACGCACACCGACGGTGTCCCGCTTGTCGACCTCGAACTCCAGCCAGGCGCCCCGGGACGGGATGACCTTGCAGGAGAACAGGTCCTTGTCCGACACCTTGTCGATGGTCTTCTCGAAGTACACACCGGGCGAACGCACGAGCTGGCTGACGACAACCCGCTCGGTCCCGTTGATGACAAAGGTGCCCTTCGGAGTCATGAGCGGAAAGTCGCCCATGAACACCGTCTGGCTCTTGATCTCACCGGTGTTGTTGTTGGTGAACTCGGCCGTCACGAACATCGGGGCCGAGTACGTCATATCCTTGTCCTTGCACTCCTCGACGGAGTACTTCGGCGGTTCGAAACGGTGGTCGCGGAACGACAGTGACATCGAACCCGAGAAGTCTTCGATAGGAGAAATCTCCTCGAAGACCTCTTCGAGACCCGACGTGACGGGTACGTCGTCACGACCGGCGTCGATGGCTTCCTGGACCCGTTCCGCCCACGCCTCATTGCCGATCAGCCAGTCAAAGGACTGGGTCTGCAGGGCGAGAAGATCGGGGACCTCGAGAGGTTCGATGATCTTTGCGAACGAGATGCGGGAGGAGTTAGGCGAGGCGGCCAAGGTGGTCCTTCCGGTGGCCTGATCGTCGGGCTGGCGGTGCTCATGCGTCCTTGGGCCGCCGACAACGCGATCATGATTCTTCTCACGTTGCCCTCGGCCTCCTCGAACAATCCGGCGAAGGGTGGTCGGGTGATCAGTGTCTCGCTACGGTTGTGCGGAGTGTCGGCGGGGGTAGTCCAACGGAACGCGCTGCTGCCCCACGGTGCGGGCAGACGCGACACGGTGCGGGCAGACGCGACACGGGCGTCGACGAGTAGTCCGTCACGACATCTTCCGAAGGAGGACACCTGTGTGGGAGGGTCATCCCAGGCTGGCGACGCGGCGGCGGTTCGGTGGCAGGTTGCGGTCAACGGTCTCGCTCGGATTACCTCGGTCCTTACGTCTGGACGGCCGCGCCACGGGACGCGGTTGCGCGCGGGGCCGGATCGTCGCGTACCCGAAGGAAACGCAAGCGCACGACGAAAGGGCAGCCCAAACGAGCAGTGTAGCCGATGGCCGCACTGCTGGCAAGGCTGCTCGACAGGTATGTCTCACCGCTTCCCGATGATGGAACTCCGTCCCGGGTGAGGTCGTCAACCCCAACCGGAAGACCGCATGCCGCACCCTAACAACATGGCACCGCAGCAGCTCACCGTAACAGCCACGGAACTGGCGTGGCACCGCGCACTCGGCCGACGACAGACTCCCGAGGGCCGGCCTTGCCAGCGGCCTGCCGGAGGGGCCCCGGCAACCGGTCGGACCGCCGTTGCCCGCCTTGTCCGTTGACGAGCGGCGGCCCGACCGATCAGTGCCTACTTGACGGTGACCCCGTCGCTACTTGACGGTGACCGTCGCCCCGGCACCCTCAAGCGCGGCCTTGGCCTTCTCCGCGGCTTCCTTGGTGGCCTTCTCCAGGACCGGCTTCGGTGCGCCGTCGACGAGGTCCTTGGCCTCCTTCAGGCCCAGACTGGTCAGCGCGCGGACCTCCTTGATGACCTGGATCTTCTTGTCGCCCACAGCGGTGAGGATGACGTCGAACTCGTCCTGCTCCTCGACGACCGGCGTCTCAGCGGCCGAACCGGCACCGCCGGCAACGGCGATCGCGACCGGGGCTGCCGCGGTCACCCCGAAGGTGTCCTCGAACTGCTTCACAAACTCCGACAGCTCCAGCAGCGTCATTTCCTTGAACGCGTCCAGCAGCTCGACGGTCGACAGCTTCGCCATCGTGGCGGTCCTTCCGGTTGTGATGGCACGCCGCCCGTGGCGGGTACCGGGAACTGGATGTGGAGTATCTGGTGTAGGGCTGGACGGACAGCTCTATTCGGCGCTCGGCGCCGCCGC
>NZ_CAUVXO010000001.1:1933-10590 GCF_963555865.1 Protofrankia sp. Cr1 | reverse complement strand
GGCCGGTCCGTCTGTGGCCGGTCCGTCTGTGGCCGGTCCGTCTGTGGCCGACGCCTGCGGCAGGGGGGCTTCGGACGCGGGCAGCTCGGCCTCCCGCTTGGCACGCAATGCCTCGGCCAGGCGAGCCGCCTGGGACAGCGGCGCCGCGAACAGGCGGACCGCTTGGGCCAGCGACCCGTTCAGCGCACCGGCGAGCTTGGCGAGCAGCACCTCGCGGGACTCGAGATCGGCGAGCTTGCGGATGTCGTCTGCCGACATCGACCGGCCCTCGACGACCCCACCCTTGACGATCAGGGCGGGATTGGCGCGGGCGAAGTCACGCAGGCTCTTGGCCGCCTCGACCGGGTCGCCGGTGACGAACGCGACCGCTGTCGGGCCGACCAGGAGTTCGTCCAGACCCGTAACGCCCGCCTGCGCGGCGGCAATCCTGGTCAGGGTGTTCTTCACCACGGCGTACTCGGTGCCCTCGCCCAGCGAACGGCGTAGCTCGGTGAGCTGGCTCACCGTCAACCCGCGGTACTCGGTGAGTACCGCCGCGGACGCGCCCCGGAACGAGTCTACGATCTCTGTTACCGCGGCGACCTTTTCCGGCTTCGCCATCGGGCTCCTTCATGGGGTCTGGCCAGTCGCCCGAAAGATGCCGGATAACGACAAACGCCCCGGCGCAGGCGCACGGGGCTGAAGTACCGGGGAGTACGCGGCTAGCCGCCAGCCCCGGGGCAACGCTCCCTCACCTGCGCGGGCCGCCCGGTCATGCCGGACCTTCGGTCGCCCCGGAACGGGACGACGACCAGCGGTCTTCGGTTTGGTTCTTGTCAGATAGTACACGCAACGACCAGACACGGACCGACGGGCCGCCAAGCGGCTACCACGAAGGTCCGGGTGTCCGGAGCCCCGAACACCCGGAGCCCCGGATCGCGACCCGCCGGAAAGATCAGACCGTGGCATCCTCGAGAAGGTTACGGGTACGGCTGGGATCGACCGGGATTCCCGGACCCATCGTCGTCGTCAACGTGATCTTCCTCAGATAGCGACCCTTGGACGCCGACGGCTTCACCCGGACGATCTCGTCCAACGCGACACCGTAGTTCTCGATCAACTGCTCATCGGTGAAAGCGGTCTTTCCGATCACGATATGCAGGTTGCCCTGCTTGTCCACCCGAAAGTTGATCTTCCCGCCCTTGATGTCGCGGACGGCCTTGGCGATGTCAAGGGTGACGGTTCCGGTCTTGGGGTTCGGCATGAGTCCGCGTGGCCCCAGGATCCGGGCGATACGGCCGACCTTCGCCATCTGGTCGGGCGTCGCGACCGTCGCGTCGAAGTCCAGGAATCCTTCCTGGATCCGCTGCACGAGATCGTCGCTGCCGACGATATCCGCACCCGCCGCGGCGGCCTCGTCAGCCTTCTCGCCGACGGCGAAAACCGCAACCCGCGGGGACTTGCCGGTTCCGTGCGGCAGGTTCACGGTGCCGCGGACCATCTGGTCGGCCTTGCGCGGATCGACACCCAGGCGCAGCGCGACCTCGACCGTCGCGGCGTACTTGGTGGTGGACGTCTCCCGGGCCAGCGCAACGGCCTCCAGCGGCGTGTACAGGCGGTCCGCTTCGATCTTCTCGAAGGCGGCCCGGTATGCCTTGCTGCGCTTCATGTGTGTCTCCTTGTGGTCATGGCGGGCAGCCCGGACGGGCGCCCTCCCACAGTCGTTCCGGCCTTGGCGGTCAGCCGCTGACGGTTATGCCCATGGACCGCGCGGTCCCGGCAATGATCTTCTCGGCGGCGTCCAGGGTGGTCGCATTGAGGTCGGGCAGCTTGGTCTGGGCGATCTGGCGGATCTGCTCCGCGGTGAGGTTCGCCACCTTGGTGCGGTGCGGAACACCGCTGCCCTTCTCGATTCCGGCGGCCTTGAGGATGAGCCGTGCCGCCGGCGGGGTCTTGGTGACAAAGGTGAAGGAACGGTCGTCGTACACGGTGATCTCGACCGGGACGACATTCCCACGCTGTGACTCGGTGGCCGCGTTGTACTGCTTGCAGAACTCCATGATGTTGACGCCGTGCTGGCCGAGCGCCGGGCCCACCGGAGGTGCGGGTGTCGCCACACCGGCGTTGATCTGGAGTTTGATGATGGCCGAGATCTTCTTCTTGGGAGGCATGGTGTCGTTTCTCTCTGGGTTTCCTGGGGTCTCCGTCGGCGCAAAAAGTGCGGTGACCGCGCCGCCGTCAGCCGGCTAACGCATCGCCGGGCTGGTTGGAACCTCCGGCGGCGCGAGCACGCACATGATCGCTCCACCATCGGCCATCGGGCAGATCAGATCTTCGCAACCTGGTTGAACTGAAGCTCGACCGGGGTTTCGCGGCCGAAGATGGACACCAGCACCTTGAGCCGCTGTGCATCGAGGTTGATCTCACTGATGGTCGCGGGCAGGGTCGCGAACGGGCCGTCCATGACGGTCACCGACTCCCCGACCTCGAACTCCTGCACCCGGACCGTCTCGGCCTTCTTCTCGGGCGGTGCCGGAGGCGCGAGAATCGAAACAACCTCCTCCGTCCGCAACGGCGACGGCTTGTTGGTCAGGCCGACGAAGCCGGTCACCCCGGGAGTGTTCCGAACGGCCGACCACGACTGGTCGGTGAGGTCCATACGGACATAGATGTAGCCCGGATACTTCTTCTGCTGAACCAGCTGCCGTTTGCCGTTCTTGATGACCGGGACCTCCTCGGTCGGCACCTCGATCTGGAAGATGTACTCCTCCATGTTGAGGCTGGAGATCCGAGTCTCGAGGTTCGTCTTCACCTTGTTCTCATAGCCGGCATATGAATGAATGACGTACCAGTCTCCGGGCGCGTCCGCCAGCGCCCGCCGGACGTCGTCATCATCGTCCTCGTCGTCCTCGTCGAAGGCGGGCTGGTCGACATCCGGGGCGGCCGTGGCGAGATAGCCGGGGTCGGTGTCGGTGCCAGTGGAGCCGTCGCCGCCCTCGCCGTCCTGCGGCAGGGCGCCGGCTTCCGTGCTTGCCACCTCGTCGTGCGCCAGTGCCGCCAGCGGGTTGAGACCGTCGAGAGCCTCCCCCTGTTCGGAGGAGACGTGCTCGGGAACCTGGGACACGCGGACGTTCCTTCTCTCTTGACCGAGCTCTGTGAGCTGTGCGGGCGTTGCGGTGACATGGGTCCGCGGACCGCGGTTCATATCAACCGAAGATCGCCAACACCGCCTTGGTAAGACCGAAGTCCAGCGAGGCGACGAATGCCACCATGATCGAACAGAACATGAGCACCACCACCACATAGGTGATCAGTTCACTTCGACCCGGGTAGATGACCTTCCGAAGCTCGGCGACGATCTCTCGGTAGAAGCGCAGCGGCGAAGTACGGCGCCGGGCTGCGGGCCGGGTCGCTTGGCCGGCCCGCGGTGCCGCGTCACGTGTGTCGGTCGCCACTCACTCCACCTACCTGGTCGTCGGATACCGCAGGGGCGACAGGACTCGAACCTGCAACCGCCGGTTTTGGAGACCGGTGCTCTACCAATTGAGCCACGCCCCTTTACACCACGACCGTCGCCGCGGCAGCATCGTCGGTCGAAACGAACCCAGGCCCGACCGTGACCCTGGAGATCACGTGACCCTGAAGATCATCCGCGATACTACATACGGGGATGACAGCCCAAGCGCATCCACCATACTCCCTACGCGGCCCCTTACGCGGCCCCTTACGCGGCCCACAGCCGCGAGCCTGCGATCGGGTTCACCATCTCCGCCCCCCTCAGGCTAGCCGGAAAGAGGCCGGCTGGACAGCGGCTGGCCGGACCGACTGCCCAGCTGACCGCCGACCACCTCACCCGCCCGGGGTCGCGCGATTATAGCGCGACATCGCGCGACCGGCAGGGCCAACGGTCACCGCCCACATAGCCACCTGGTCCAGATACACCGGGCACCCGGGCATGATCCGGACGGAGCGTCCCAATGATCGAGCGGGCAACCCGGTATGCGTGGCAGCATGACGGTCATGACCCGGATCTCTCACCGCGTCGGAGGCATCGCCCCTTCGGCGACACTTGCCGTGGATTCGACCGCGAAGGCGCTGCGCGCGGCCGGCCGGGACGTGATCGGCTTTGGTGCCGGCGAACCGGATTTCCCCACTCCCGACCATGTCGTCGCCGCTGCCGAGAAGGCATGCGGCGATCCGAAGATGCACCGCTACACACCGGCTGCCGGCCTACCGGAGCTCAGGGAGGCGGTGGCGGACAAGACCCGCCGCGACTCCGGCCTCGACGTCCCCGCCAGCCAGGTACTCATCACCAACGGCGGCAAGCAGGCCGTCTACATGGCGTTCGCGACCCTCCTCGACCCCGGCGACGAGGTGCTGCTGCCCGCTCCGTACTGGACGACCTACCCGGAGTCCATCCGGCTTGCCGGCGGCACGGCGGTGGACGTCGTGACCACTCCCGACCAGGGCTACCGGGTCACGGTGGAGCAGCTGGAGGCGGCTCGCACCCCCCGCACGAAGGTGCTGGTGTTCTGCTCGCCGTCCAACCCGACCGGCGCCGTACACACACCCGAGGAAGTCCGGGCGATCGGGCGTTGGGCCGCCGATGCCGGGCTGTGGGTGATCGCCGACGAGATCTACGAGCACCTGGTGTACGGCGACGCCCGCTTCGCCTCCCTGCCGGTAGAGGTCCCCGAGATCGCCGACCGCTGCATCGTCGTCAACGGCGTCGCCAAGACCTATGCGATGACGGGGTGGCGGGTCGGCTGGCTGATCGGACCGGCGGATGCCGTCAAGGCAGCCATCAACCTGCAGTCCCATGCCGCGTCCAACGTCTCCAATGTGGCACAGGCGGCGGCGCTGGCAGCCGTGGCCGGCCCGCTGGACGCGGTGGCCCAGATGCGCCTCGCCTTCGACCGACGTCGCCAGACCATGCACCGCATGCTCTCCGACACCCCCGGCGTGGTGTGTCCGATGCCGGAAGGTGCCTTCTACTGCTACCCGTCGTTGCTCGGTGTTATTGGTCGCACGCTGCGGGGACGCACCCCGACAACCTCGGCGGCCCTGACCACGCTCATCCTCGAGGAGGCCGGCGTCGCGATCGTGCCAGGTGAGGCGTTCGGGACACCCGGCTACGCCCGGTTGTCCTACGCGCTCGGTGACGACGACCTGACCACCGGTGTGCGGCGCATGTCCGATCTACTGGCCGAGGCGGACTGACCAGAAGTCGCCCAGAGGGCCAAAGGGCGCGCGATGATCGTCAGATCGCGCGCCCGGAGGCCGCAGCCCCCGCAGCACTAACGACTGACGGTGTGTCCAGGAGCCGCGCCGGACTACCCGACACACCGTCATGGGTAGTACCGTCATGGGTCGTAAGGATCGGCTGCGGATTGTCCCGGGGATCGATCAGGAAAGCTGGACGGTAGCGCGCGACCCCAACAGCACCTTGGTTCCATCGCACCGGACCGTGATTTTCACCACTACCTGGTTGTCGTCCAGCTTCTTGGCAACCACGCCGCTGACCACGACCGCGGCACCGGCATCGTCGTCCGGCACCGGCACGAACGACGAGAAGCGGACGCCGTAGTCGACGATCGCCCCGGGGTCGCCGGCCCAGTCGGTGACAAGCCGCGCCGCGCTGGCCATGGTGTACATCCCATGTGCGATGACTCCGGGCAGACCGGCCTCGGTAGCGGCCCGTTCATTCCAGTGGATCACGTTGAAGTCGCCTGACGCTCCACAGTAACGCACAAGATCTTCACGGCGGATCCGGAACTCGCGTTCCGGAATGAGGGTACCGACCTCGACATCGTCATAGGCAACGGTCGCCGCCATCGTGGCCTCTCAGCCCTTCTCTGCCATGGCGGTTCCGCGGGAGACCAGCGACGCCCGCGCCGCTGCCACCACCTCACCAGCGGTCGTCACGAACTCGTAGTCACTGATCAACAATTCGTTGCGGCCGGCGTTTCGGATGTCGGTGATCGTGCCCGACACCATAATCTCGTCGCCGGCTACGACCGGTCGGCGCAGTGAATACTGCTGCTCACCATGCACTACCAGTGAGTAGTCAAGGCCGAGCGTGGGATCATGAGTGGGAATGACTGGCCGCCACATACTGAGCGCTGTCAGAAAGGTGGGTGGCGCGACAAGATCGACGTAGCCGGCGGACTTGGCGGCATCAAGATCATAACAGAGCGGACTGTCCTCGCCGATCGCCAGGGCGAACTGCCGGATATGCTCGCGTCCGACCAGGAACGATGTGTCAGCGACAAACCTGCGCCCGACAAAATCCCGGTTGAGCGGCATTGCGTGCTCCGATCTCACCGTGGTGGCGGGTTGCGCAGCAAAGCGCCCTGGGCCCGCGGGACTACTCCGACAGGCAGACAGGGCGCATGCACCGAATGCGACCGCCAAGGGGTCAGCGGGTCTCGCGATGCTCGGTGTGCGCCCGGCAGTTCGGGCAGAACTTGCGCAACTCCAGGCGATCGGGGTCGTTGCGGCGGTTCTTGCGTGTGATGTAGTTGCGGTGCTTGCACACCTGACACGCCATGGTGATCTTCGGACGGACATCGGTGGCGGCCACGGTGCTGTGCCTCTTCCTGCAGGTCGGACAAGAACGAACCAAAGCTTTTGGACATGCGGGACGACCGCGCGTCGTCCTCGGCGGGTCGTGACCCGGCCGGTAGCGGTGGCCGGATTTGAACCGGCGACACAGCGATTATGAGCCGCTTGCTCTGCCTGGCTGAGCTACACCGCCTTGGTGGATCAGCTCCGTCAGCAATCAATCCCACCGACGGAGCAGCGGCCGGATGCCGGCTGCCCGACTACCGACCGCTACCACAGAGCCCCTTTACGGAATCGAACCGTAGACCTTCTCCTTACCATGGAGACGCTCTGCCGACTGAGCTAAAGGGGCATGTGCGCGCGCTTAAGGCTACACGACAGGACGGCGCTTGGGACGGCACCCCGCCGACGAGCTCGGATCCCCGGTCGCGGCGAATCTCCGCCCGAGGGACAGGCGACCGGCACCGGCGATCCGCAACAAGTGGATCTTTGGCGAGAGCTGTCAAGATCCCAAGCCAGCGTGCTACCTAATGCTACGACGTTTCGCCCAATCGGGCCGATTGAAAACCGTGAGTAGCGACAAAGTCCATCCGGCACCTGTGAATATATCTGTAAGTAATGAGTCAAGCGCTTAGCGTAGTCAGCGGTCGAGCGAGGCTGTCATCCGGGATCACCCATCGGCCAGTCCACCCCACCTGCCAGGGAGCCCCATGCAGATGACACCTCCCACCACCCGCCACCACGATGATCCGGGCCGATCGCCGACGCCCCGGCAACGGCGTCCCACGCGGACGGTCGCACAGACGATCACTGCCACTGCCGTGGTGACGCTCATCACGGCCGCGAGCGCCGGCGTCTCAGGCGACCTGACCGCCGCCTATGTCACCGCGGCACACGTCACCGCAGCACACGTCACCGCGGTAGACCTCCGCCGGGACTACGTCTCGCCCGACGACGTGCCCCTGGGCGAAGGCACGACCGTCGCGCCACCCGGCGAGGGGACGCCAACCCGAACCCGCTCGGCGCTGGCCATCCCGGCCGGCTGGCCGCGGGGCGTGGACATCTCGTCATGGCAGCACCCCGGCAGCACGGAGATCGGCTGGAACGCGGTCCGCTCGGCGGGCATCGATTTCGTCGTCATCAAGGCGACGGAGGGTAACAGTTACGCCAACCCCTACTTCGCCACTGATCGTGACCACGCGCGACAGGCTGGCCTCGCCGTCGGCGTATACCACTACGCGCGGCCCATGCTGCCGATCGCGACGGCGATCGACCAAGCGGACCGCTTCCTTGCCATCACCGGACCGACCCGCTCCGCGGGCCAGCTGGCGCCCGTCCTCGATCTCGAGGCGCGGGGCGGGTTATCTGCCGACCAGCTCGCCGCATGGGCTCTGGCCTTCCTGGAGGAGATCGAAACCAAAACCGGGCGGGCTCCGATCCTGTACACCTATCGGTCGTTCTGGACCGATGTCATGAAGAACACGACATTGTTTTCCCGCTACCCGTTGTGGTTCGCCATCTACAACGCCGCCTCGTCCCCCGGACCCCTGCCCGGTGGCTGGCAAAAATGGTCGATATGGCAGTACACGTCGTCCGCGAGCGTCCCCGGTATCGCCGGAAACATCGACATGAACGTCTTCTGCTGCAGCGCCGGATCATTGGCGCTCAGTGCTGACGGACGGGCCAGCGAGATCGACAAGCGCTACAACGCGGAGGCTCGAGTACGTTCGCTGCTCGCGGTGCCCATCCGGAACGAAGGACCCGCCGGCGGCGGCGGGCGGTGGAGGCAGTTCCAGAAGGGACTGCTCTTCTGGTCTGTTGCCACCGACGTCCACGAGGTACACGGTGGAATCAGCGTCCGGTACCTCGCCTTGGGCGGCAGCAACAGCCTCCTGGGCCGGCCAACCAGCGATGAGGTTGACGCGGAGGCTGCTGGCAGCCGCCAGTCGGTCTTCCAGGGCGGTCGGATCTACTGGAGCCGCTCCACCGGCGCGCACGAGGTGCACGGGTCGATCCTGCGCAGCTACCTGGCGTTCGGCGCTGCCGGCTCCGACCTGGGCCTGCCGATCAGTGATGAGTACTCGGTGGACGGCGGACGCGAGAGCGCCTTCCAG
>NZ_CAUVXO010000001.1:0-1542 GCF_963555865.1 Protofrankia sp. Cr1 | reverse complement strand
GGGCATGTCCTGGGCAGCACGAGGGCATGCCAAGGAGGGCTCACCGTCCCGTCAGGCTCCGGGGAGGATTCGTATGGAACGGGCACGCTCTGCGCACACTGATGGTGGATGGCTGGTATTTGCCGCAGTCATCATCTTCATCGCCGGCTTCCACAACATTATCTATGGAATCGCCGCACTCAGGAAGTACGCCGTCCTCATCACGGCCAACGACACCGTCATCTACCAGGATCTGGACTTCTGGGGCTGGCTGCTGCTGTGCATGGGCATCGTCCAGATCGGCACCGCTGCCGCGGTCATCACAGGCAAACAGTGGGCACGCTGGCTGGGCATCGCCATGTGCGGAATCAACGCGATCGCCCAGCTCGCCTTCCTCGCGATCTTCCCAGGCTGGTCGCTCGTCCTCATCGGGCTCGACGTGCTCGCGATCTACGGACTGACCAGGTACGACGCACCGCCGCGCGACTCCTACGACCCATACCCCGATAGCGACCGGGCTCAGACGCGGGCGGATCGGCCGGAATACACCGGATCATCCCGGCCCGGCCCGACTGGAACCTCCCGGTCCGGCCCGGACGTATCACCTCGGATCTGATCCATCGGGTCGGTCGACGGACGCGTGATCACAACGGATCCATCAGGTCGCTGCACGATTTGCCATGACCACCGAGATCACGCGTCCAAAGATGTCACGCGGCGGTTCCGGCCGCTGGTAGCGGGCGCCGGTAGTGGGCGCCTTCAGCCGGCGGGAACCTCAGGCGACGGCGTCCAGATCAGCGCGGGTGAGCACCGGCCGAAGGTCGAGTCCGATTCCAGCGAGGTTGTCCCGCCCGCCCTCCTGACGGTCGATCACGCACAGGGCATGTTCCACGATCGCGCCCTGCTCCCGCAGGACCCGGGCCGCGTCCAGGATGGCACCGCCGCTGGTCACGACGTCCTCGACGAGCACGACCCGCAGGCCCTCGACTGTCCCGCCCTCGGCGGTCCGACAGGTGCCGTACTCTTTGGCCTTCTTGCGGACGAACCGAGCCGGCATTCCCGTCCGCTGGGACAGCAGGGTGACCAGAGGGATACCACCGAGCTCAAGACCGGCCAGCACGTCCGCGTCCGCAGGCAGCAACGGACGCATCGCGTCGACGATCCCGGCGAGCAGCGCCGGGTCAGCCTCGAACAGATACTTGTCGAAGTACTCGCCGCTCGTCCGCCCGGAACGCAGCAGAAACAGACCGGTCAGATGCGACACGGCCCGGACGCGGGCGGCAAGCGTGCCGGTGTCAGTCATGTCTGCGGACTCTATAGATCGGGTAGGTGGTCTCGGTCACAACAGCGACCGAGACCACCTACCGCCTCCGCTACCGAGGCCGGAGCGTAGGTAGAAACGGTCACCGCAGCGACCATTACCACCTACAGCGTCCGCTGCCGAGACGGGCGCGACCGTAGCCCACGTGGTGGGTACATGGGCCGGCGAGCGTCGGACGGACGCAGACAGGCCCCGAGCATCGCTCAGGGCCTGTGCGGCAGTGTGATCCGGGATACCCGGGA